>JANOVD010000093.1:0-6659 GCA_031417255.1 Chitinophagaceae bacterium | reverse complement strand
ATTGAAGATTACAGCTATGAGTTTAACACAGTTCCCCCTTCAGGGGGCGGAGGGGGTATGGGTTAGGGGGTTAACCTTTCAGCTACTTTATCCCAATTAACTACATTCCAAAACGCAGCTAAATAATCGGCACGGCGGTTTTGATAATTTAAATAATATGCATGTTCCCAAACATCACATCCCAAAATTGGTGTGCCTTTTACTTCTGCAACATCCATCAACGGGTTATCCTGGTTTGGTGTTGAAGAAACTTCCAACTTACCATCTTTTACAATCAGCCAGGCCCAGCCGCTTCCAAATCTTGTCATACCTGCCGCTGCAAATTTTTCTTTAAATGTATCAAAAGAACCAAATGCATCATTGATGGCATCAGCAAGTTTTCCTGTTGGTGTACCTCCTGCATTGGGCGCAAGGCTTTCCCAAAAAAAACTGTGGTTCCAATGTCCGCCGCCATTGTTACGCACTGCAGGGCTTATGCTTCCTGCTGCTGCAACCAGTTCTTCAATGGTTTTATTTTCATTGTCGGTTCCGGCAATAGCCTTGTTTAAATTATCTATATACGCCTGGTGGTGTTTGCCATGGTGTATCTGCATTGTTTTGGTGTCGATGTGTGGCTCTAATGCTTCATGCGCATATGGTAAAGCCGGTAGTGTAAATGCCATAATGTATATGTTTTATGTTTTAAGAAATCATTGTGAAAGATGGACTACAAATTTACGTTATCTATTTTCTTATTCTTTTTAAATGAAGCAAATAGCATTCCTTTTTTTTACGTTTTCGGGAATTTGTACCGGTTTTGCACAAAAACCTGCTGAAATCATTGATTCCATAACAGTAAATAAAAAGCCTGCAATCCGCTTGTTTCCTAACCCGGCAAAAAATAAAGTTGAAATTGAAATTAAAGGATTTGATCCAGGCTATGTATCGGTTCAACTGATAGATAGATACGGAAATATGATAAGAACAGAAAAACGGCTTGTGTTTGACGGAAACGAAATTATCGTATTCATGTTTTCAGAAAAACCCGGACTGTATTTTTTATTGCTGAAACAGGGAGAGAACAAAGTTAAAGGCAAACTCCTTATTCAATGATCATCTGCGGGCCTTAAAAAAATCTTTCATCAGCATGGCACATTCATCCTTTAAAATGCCAGTGCTCAATTCTGTTTTTGGATGGAAAGGGGCCCCCTCCCGACCTCCCCCGAGGGGGGAGGAGATACCACAGCATTTTCTATAACCATTCTTTTCATCATCGGCGCCATAAACAATTCTGCCAATCTTACTCCAGTACAGAGCTCCGCTACACATCAGGCAAGGCTCCAGGGTAACATACAAAGTTGCTTCGGGTAAATATTTGCTGCTTAAAAAATTAAATGCTGTAGTTAAAGCTAGTATTTCGGCATGGGCGGTACTGTCGTTCAGTAACTGTACCTGGTTATGGGCACGGGCTATTATCCGATTGTTCATTACAATTATGGCACCCACCGGCACTTCGTCATTATCAAAAGCTTTTTGAGCTTCAATAAGTGCCTGCTGCATATATTGTTTATCGGTCATAATATCCAATTTACTATTTGTACTACATAGCTCATTCATAAAATTCCTTTAAAACCGGGGCCTACAAAATAATGAGCGAAGTAGTACCTTTCCGCAAATTTAAATGTAATGGATAACTTAATGCAAATGCGCAACTATTTTAATAGTGGCATCACCAAACCTTATGCTTTTAGAAGAGAGCAGTTGAAAAAATTACAGGCTGCCGTAAAAAAATACGAAAAGCAGTTGCATGAGGCTTTGTATGCAGATCTAAAGAAAAGCCCGGAAGAATGTTGGGTTACCGAAACGGGATTTTTATTATCAGAGATCAGCCATACTTTAAACCATTTAAAAAGCTGGATGCAGCCCGAAATGGTCTCCACTAATTTATTAAATATCCCTTCAAAAAGTTTTGTATTGCAGGAGCCGTTGGGTGTAGTTTTAGTCATCAGTCCCTGGAACTATCCTTTTCAATTATCCATGACCCCGCTGGCCGGTGCCATGGCTGCAGGTAATTGTGTGGTATTAAAAGCATCTGAATTTGCACCAGCAACTTCTGTAGTAATGAAACAAATGATTGAAGAAAATTTTGATAGAAATTATATTCAGTTTGTTGAAGGTGATGGCGCAACGGTAATTCCGGAAATGATGAACAACTTTACTTTTGACCATGTTTTTTATACCGGTAGTACTACCGTTGGCAAAATAATTTACAAAATGGCTGCCGAAAGACTGGTGCCTGTAACATTGGAACTTGGAGGTAAAAGTCCCTGTGTTGTTGAGGATGATGCAAATATAAAAATAGCTGCCAAACGAATTGCCATGACCAAATTCAGCAATACCGGGCAAATGTGTGTGGCGCCGGATTATGTACTGGTGCATGAAAGTAAAAAAGATGTACTGATTGAAGAAATGAAAAAAGTGATCCTGAAATTCTTTGGCGATAAGCCGGAAGATAGTTACAACTATGGAAAGATCATTAATGAAAAACAATTCACCAGGTTGACAAATTATTTGCGGCAGGGAAATATTGTTCATGGAGGAAGACATGATAAAGAAAAACTTTTTATTGAACCAACCATTTTGAATAATGTTAGTTTGGAATCGGGTGTGATGAAAGAAGAAATATTTGGCCCGATCCTTCCCATCCTTTCTTTTAGTACTAAAGAAGAAGCGATGAAAATAATTGAACAAAATAAAAACCCTTTGGCGTTTTATGTGTTTACTTCAAGTAGCACAAAAGAAAAAGACTGGTTGAACAGTGTGGCTTTTGGCGGCGGTTGTGTAAACAATGCAAGCTGGCATTTAACCAATCACCATTTACCCTTTGGCGGCAGGGGTTTCAGCGGCAGCGGGCAGTATCATGGTAAGTATTCCTTTGAAACCTTCAGTCATAAAAAAAGTATAATGAAAACGCCCACCTGGTTTGACCCGGCAATAAAATATCCGCCGTTTAAAGGGAAGTTGAAGTTGTTTAAAATGGTGATAAGGTAACAGGATTTCCCACAAAGGCACAAAAATCACAAAGAATTTCTTCGTTTGCTTAGTGCCTAAGTGGGACAACATAAATATGTAAAAAAGAAAAAATGACAGAAAATGAATTAGCAACCATTGCAGTTGATATCTGCTATAAAATTCATACTACAATTGGCCCGGGTTTGTTAGAGAGTGTTTATGAAGCAGCCTTTGCCTGTGAATTAAGAAAAAGACAAATTCCATATTTGAGGCAGGCAGATATTCCGGTTTATTATGAAGGTGAACTATTGGATGTTGGTTTCAGAGCAGATATTATTATGGGGGGAAAGTTATTAATTGAAATTAAGTCAGTTGAACATTTAGAAAAGGTTCATCACAAGATTGTTATAAACTATATAAAACTCACAGAAATTAAATTAGCGATTCTGGTTAACTTCAATGTTAACTTAATAAAAGAAGGTATTCATAGAAAAATAAATGGCGAACTAACATAATTTCTTTGTGTCCTTTGTGCCTTTGTGGGAAAAAATGCAAACAAAAAAAGCATATAGAAAACTTGAACGAATTTTTTTATTCGTACTTCTTTTATCAATTGCATTTTATGCTTTTGTAGAAATATCAAACAGTAATTCAAAAAATATGACAGCCCGACAAAAGTTTTTAAAAGCAATTTACCCTGTGTGGATATGGTTCAGCAATAAGCAGGGGAAAAACACAAAAATACTGTCAAATGAAAAAGCAATGTCGGCTATTTCATTTTATTCCTTAAAAGACACAGCAATTGATGGTACAGCTTTTGACTTTGAAAAACTGAAAGGTAAAAAAGTAATGCTGGTGAATACAGCATCAGACTGTGGTTATACCGGCCAGTACAACGATCTGCAGAAACTGAGTGAGCAGTATAAAGATAAACTGGTGATTATCGGCTTTCCGGCCAATGATTTTAAAGAGCAGGAAAAAGGGACCGATGAAGAGATCGCAGCATTTTGCAAATTCAACTTTGGAGTAAACTTTCCTTTGATGAAGAAAAGCAGTGTAATAAAGGGCCCCGATCAAAATAAAGTATTCGATTGGCTTACCGACCCTGGAAAAAATGGGTGGAATAAGCACTGGCCTTCCTGGAATTTTTGTAAGTATATTGTAGATGAGCAGGGCAGGTTGACAAATTATTTCGGATCAACCATTGAGCCATTTAATAAAGAAATTATAACTGCAATAAACCAATAATTTCATTTTATGTTAGAGCAAAGAGATTTCAGTTTCATTTACAGATATTTTACCGGCGAAAAACAGGAAAGCCTTTTATTTCTTATCATCGGCATTGTAGCCGTTTTGCTGGCCCTTGGTTTTTGGTTTTTTATAAAAAGCAATCCTTCTTTTTTTAAAGGCGCAGCCATTCCAATACTGGCCATTGGCCTCATTCAAATGGTTGTTGGCTATTCCGTGTATTCCAGAACCGATAAACAAAGAACCGATATTGCTTACAATATAGGCATAGAGGCGGTTTCCTTTGTTAAGCATACTGAAATGCCCCGCATGAAAAAAGTAATGAAAAATTTTATTATTTACCGATGGGTTGAAATTGCTTTTATCATTACAGGACTTGTTTTGATCTTTCTTTTCAGATTAAATGCTGATAAAACATTTTGGTATGGCTTTGGAGTGGCACTTGCCATACAGGCTGTAATTATGCTGGGAGCCGATTATTTTGCAGAAAAGAGAGGAAAAATTTATATAAATGAATTAGAGAAGATTATTGCATCTAAATAAAAAATCACCTGCCAAAAGAAGAAGGTTGCATGGAAGTATTTGTGCTGTAAAACTGCATAAGTGATTGTAAAAATGCTTTTGCAAAATTTACCCTGTTGTTTTGATTGTCTCTAACGCCTGTAAAATTTGATTCTATCTGCCAGCCAAAAACTTTTGAATATACTGCCGAACAATAGCGTTGCGTATTGTAGCCGCCATCAAAATACAAATCTGTAACCAATGGCGCAGGGTCTTGTTGAGAGGGAACTGAAGGGATAGCCCGGTTTCCCATCAATGTACCAAATGCATTGGGGCCTGTAAGCAACTGGTTAATTTGTAAGGAAGTATTTTGCTGCAATAAATTATAAACCGACGATGATGAAGGAACAATGGAAGCCGGATTCCTTAATTCACTTCCTGATAAAAGGTATCCCAACTCCAGCCTTTGTTTGGTATGGCCATGTCCATGCAGATCAATAAACAATGCCAATGGGTATTTAGCAATAATTTTGGTAATAAAGCTATCAATACTTAAATGATAATTGTTCCAAATGCTGGTAATAGCAGCATTGCTGCAGGTGGCTTCGGGCAAATCCCTGTTTTGATCAAGTTTTATTCTTTTCAGGTAAGAAATAACAATGTAAGGTTGAAACCCATAATCAACTTTACATACGCTGTCAATTGCATTTACCATTTCTATTGTCCTGATATCAACTGCAGTTGTAATTCCCGGGCAGTTTCTGTCTGGTATCGAAACCGGTTCATCATCTCCACCATGCGGAACACTGATTATTAAAGGCATATTGCCATATTGAACTTCGGTATAGGGGTCTAATTTTTTTTTGGAAACAATATCTTTTGCCGGCTCTGTAATTGCTTCAGTAATTTTTTTACAACTGATATTCAGAATGCACAAAGCTGCAACAAATACCGCTGATAAAATATATTTACAGTTGTTGTTCATCCTTAATTTAAGCAGGGCATTTTTCATGATAATTAATCAACTCGATCGGCGTTTTTACAAACTCGTATCCGGCATACTTAATATTGATTTCATCCAGCACTTCGTCAATCTCCTCAACAGTATTAAGCGTAACTAATTTTAACCTATAATCTTTTATACCCGGCAATCCTTTTAAATAATTTGTGTAATGCCTGCGCATTTCAAAAATACCAAGCTTATCGCCCTTCCATCGGATGGAGAAGTCAAGATGATTCTTGGTAACACGCACACGTTCCTCCATGTCAGGTGACGGCAGCGTTTCCCCTGTAGTAAAATAATGTTTGATCTCGTTAAATATCCAAGGATTGCCGATGGCCCCGCGACCGATCATGATACCATCAACGCCATACTTATTTCTGTATTCCAATGCCTTCTCTGGAGTGTCAACGTCTCCATTACCGAAGACTGGAATATTCATGCGTGGATTTTCTTTTATTTTGGCAATCAATGACAAATCGGCAGAACCCTTATACATCTGCGCACGCGTGCGTCCGTGAATGGTCAATGCTTTGATGCCGATGTCTTGCAACCGTTCAGCCACTTCCACTACATTTTTGGTGTTATCATCCCAGCCGAATCTGGTCTTTACCGTTACCGGAAGGTGTGTACATTTCACAATCTCTTCGGTCATCTTCACCATTTTTGGAATGTCCTGAAGCAAAGCTGCTCCGGCACCGCGACATGCGACAGCTTTCACCGGGCAACCATAGTTAATGTCAATCAAATCAGGGTTCACTTCCGTTGCGATCTCTGTCGACTGCACCATGTTGCCAATGTCGCCCCCAAAAAGCTGAATGCCGATGGGTCGTTCGTATTCAAAAATATCCAGCTTTTGACGGCTCTTGGCCGCATCGCGGATAAGGCCTTCGGACGAAATAAATTCGGTGTACATCAA
>JANOVD010000092.1:0-2427 GCA_031417255.1 Chitinophagaceae bacterium | reverse complement strand
TGCATTTAATTTGAATGGAAAAACACGATATGATACCCTAACATTTTCACTGACTGGTTTTTGCAGCCAGGTAACAGTAGCATTTACTTCATCAACTTTATAATAAAATGGCGGTACTCCTTCTATAATTACAGACCCCGGAACAAGGCTTAAAGAATCGAGTTTTACTGTTTGGGTTTTGGTACTGATTGTTATTTTATGCAAATTAGAAAGCGATGGTGGATTTATTTGTGCATGTATAAAATGCACAAATAAAATAAAAAACAGGAGTAAGTATATCCTTTTAAGGTTCAATAGCGCTTTGGAATTAGTAAAGCTAAAATTACTAATAAATGTACAAGGCGAAAAACCTAGTTTAATTGCATAAAAAAACCTTCCGGTACAGAAGGTTAATATTTTATAAGCTGATTGCCTTTACTGTTCTGTAGTTAACCCTGCTTTTAAATATTCTCTGTTCATTCTTGCAATGTTGGATACAGAAATTCCTTTGGGGCATTCAGCCTCGCAGGCATACGTATTAGTACAATTACCAAAACCTTCTTTATCCATTTGTGCCACCATATTTAATACTCGTGATTCTCTTTCCGGTTGTCCCTGTGGCAACAACGCCAGTTGCGAAACTTTAGCACTAACAAATAACATGGCACTGCTGTTTTTACAAGCCGCAACACAGGCACCACAACCAATGCAGGATGCTGCATCAAAAGCAGTATCTGCATTTTTTTTATCAATGGGTAAAGCATTTGCATCAACCGCATTACCGGTATTTACAGATATAAATCCACCTGCCTGAATAATCCTGTCAAAGGCACCACGGTCAACCATTAAATCTTTTATAACCGGAAATGCCTTGCTACGCCAGGGTTCTACCACAATCGTATCGCCATCTTTAAAGGCACGCATGTGCAACTGGCAAGTCGTGTTTTTTGTCCAGGGGCCATGTGCCCTGCCATCAATGTACATACTGCACATACCGCAAATACCCTCCCTGCAATCGTGATCAAAAGCAATAGGGTCTTTACCTGCTGTTATCAATTGTTCGTTCAACACATCAAACATTTCCAGAAAAGACATTTCGGAAGAAATATCTTTTACCTGGTAAGTTTCAAAACTGCCACCAGTTTTACTGTTCTTTTGTTTCCACACTTTCAGTGTGAGGTTCATGTTGTAGTGTGCCATATAAATGGTTAAATTGTTCTATTGTTGAATTGCTGTCATAGATTCATTAAAGAGATTAAATACTCAACTTTTCATTTGTGTATTTTATTAAGCTGTTTATAGCTTTTGGCAATTTGTCAAGTTCAGCGAAAATTTTCTTGTACTCATCTTCATTCAATAATTTTCTCACTTTTGCCTTTTCATTCCAATCAAAACACTCTTTTAAAGAGCCGAAACTATACCTGTAAAATTTCACTTTGTCTTTCTTAAAATATCTTCCGAACCCTTCCGCAATATTAGCAGATATGGAATCAACAGCGTTTACAAATTGTTCTCCAATTGTTTTTCTAGCAAAAAAATCCCACTTTAGCACTACATCCCAAACATGATTACTTAAGTGGAAAGATATTTTATAAGCCTCAATATCGTTTAACTTCAGATATTTTTTTTCGTCTGCCATAAGATATATTTATCTATCGCACAACCAACAATTAAACTATTCAACAATAAAACAATTATTTATAACTCCGTTGCGTTGGTTTTACAATTTCAAAACTCAAAGCCTCTTTATTCAGTTGCCAGTCGCTCTCTCCTTTGTATTCCCAGGCCGATACAAAACTATAATTATCATCATCACGTTTTGCTTCGCCATCATCAGTTTGAGATTCTTCTCTGAAATGCCCGCCGCAACTCTCATTTCTTTCTAATGCATCTTTACACATCAATTCACCCAGCTCAATAAAATCGGCTACCCTGCCGGCCTTATCCAATTCAGGATTCATTTCATTAATATCACCCGGTATTTTTACATCGCTCCAGAATTCTTTTTTTAATGCCTGAATATCCACAATGGCTTCCTGCAATCCTTTAGCATTTCGGGCCATACCACATTTATCCCACATTATTTTTCCCAGGCGTTTGTGAAAACTTTCTACCGTTTGATTTCCTTTAATATTCATCAGCGTATTGATACGATCGCTAACTTTTTTCTCTGCTTCTTCAAAAGCAGCATGGTTGGTTGGTATATAAGCAGTGCGTATATCATCTGCAAGGTAATTACCCAATGTGTAAGGAATAACAAAATAACCATCGGCAAGGCCTTGCATCAAAGCGCTTGCTCCTAACCTATTTGCACCATGATCGCTGAAGTTTGCTTCTCCTAAACAATATAATCCATCCACCGTAGTTTTTAATTCATAATCAACCCACAACCCGCCCATGGTGTAATGCACTGCCGGGTAAATACGCATGGGCATTTCGTAAGGATTT
>JANOVD010000091.1:0-1724 GCA_031417255.1 Chitinophagaceae bacterium | reverse complement strand
AATGGCTGGATGATCTGGCCGCCCATCCGCTACTCATACAGCACCGTCAACAATGAGCTGCCGCGCCCTGCGCCCTCTCCGCCGGTTTACAAACTCACCCGCGATGAGGCCTGTGCCAAATACCCTGCCGGTGCAAATGATCCCAACTGCAACTTCGGCAACATGAATTGGCTGGGAACCGATGACGGAGGCCGCGATGTAGTCGCCCGCGTGATTTATGGGTTTCGAATTTCGGTGGCGTTCGGCCTTATTCTGACACTCATATCGTCAATCATCGGCATGGCGGCAGGTGCGATGCAGGGTTACTTCGGCGGCTGGACCGATCTCTTATTCCAGCGCTTTATCGACATCTGGACATCGATGCCCACACTCTATTTGCTCATCATCCTTGCGGCTTTCATCACGCCGACATTCTGGATCCTGCTCTTCATTCTCGTGCTGTTCTCGTGGACAGGGCTCGTTGGCCTGGTCCGTGCCGAATTCCTCCGGGCCCGGAATTTCGAGTATGTCCGCGCGGCCCGGGCATTGGGCCTGTCGGATACCAAGATCATTTTCAAGCACCTGATGCCCAATGCCATCGTCTCGACCATCACATTCATGCCATTCATCCTCTCTGGATCTGTTACAACATTGACATCATTGGATTATCTAGGCTTTGGACTGCCGCCCGGATCGCCGTCTCTCGGCGAATTGATTTCGCAGGGACGCAGCAATATTCAGTCGCCCTGGCTTGGGCTGACGGCCTTCTTCGTCATCTCGACAATGCTGACGCTCCTGGTATTTGCCGGCGAAGCAGTCCGCGATGCACTTGACCCGCGGAAGACGTTTGCATGAGCGAAACGCTTCTCGAAGTCAGAGACCTTTCCGTCGCCTTCGGGCAGGGTCGCAAGTCATCGCTAGCGGTCGATAGAGTGTCCTTCTCCATCAACAGAGGTGAGACGCTGGCTCTGGTCGGAGAGTCGGGGTCGGGAAAATCCGTCTCCGCCCTCTCGATCCTCAAGCTTCTGCCCTATCCACCGGCGTCGCATCCTTCCGGTTCCGTGCTTTTCAAGGGCGAGGAACTGCTCAATGCCGATGACCGTGACCTGCGCCGGGTGCGCGGTAACGACATTACGATGATTTTCCAGGAACCGATGACGTCGCTCAATCCGCTGCATACGGTCGAACGTCAGATCGGTGAAATCCTCGATCTGCATCAGGGCTTGAAGGGCGGCAAGTCCCGCGCCCGCATTGTCGATCTTCTGAACAAAGTTGGCATCCGCGATGCGGAGACACGGTTGCTTGACTATCCGCACCAGCTCTCAGGCGGCCAGCGGCAGCGGGTCATGATCGCCATGGCACTCGCCAACAACCCCGATCTCCTGATCGCCGACGAACCGACAACCGCACTTGATGTCACTGTGCAGGCCCAGATTCTGAAACTGCTCAAGGACCTGCAGCAAGAATATGGCATGGCACTGCTTCTGATATCCCATGACCTTGGCATCGTCCGCCACATGGCCGATAAGGTTGCCGTCATGCAGCACGGAAAAATCGTCGAGCAGGGAGACGCCGCGGCGGTCTTCACCAGCCCCCAACACGGCTACACCCGGATGCTGCTCAGCGCCGAACCCAAGGGTTCGCCACCACCCAGCGATATGTCCGTTCCTGTGGTCCTTGAGGCCAGGAACTTGAAAGTCTGGTTTCCGATCAAGCGCGGATTCTTCCGCAAGACGATCGGTCAC
>JANOVD010000090.1:0-2132 GCA_031417255.1 Chitinophagaceae bacterium | reverse complement strand
ACATGGCTCCAATCTTAACCCACTGGCTGGTGTCTTTAATAATATTCTTTTCAAGGATCTGGGGGACAAAATCTAAATAGGTGTAAGTTGATACATGTGTCTCTTCCACATTGAAGCGAATTCCCAGGTTGTTGGCCGCGTAGAAAGCATTTTCTGCAAGCGACACATACATCTCTGTACAATATTTCTCACCTGGCACCAGCGCC
This sequence comes from Chitinophagaceae bacterium, assembly GCA_031417255.1. Classification (GTDB taxonomy): domain Bacteria; phylum Bacteroidota; class Bacteroidia; order Chitinophagales; family Chitinophagaceae; genus Ferruginibacter. Next base: position 1,926 of record JANOVD010000090.1, on the reverse strand, counting down.
TTATTCAATTTTACCTGAAGGTATTCACGATATGAAATGGTATCTGACCCCAACCCCTTTGAATAAGAATAGATGCCGGCAAAGCGGTTTCCAGTGCGAGGTAACTGTGTTCCCTGATGATAATTTACTCCGAAATAGGGCATGTGCGCATAACATTCATAATTAGGAATCTGGGTAGAAAAAATATCACTGGTTCCTGTAGTAGGGCACGTCCATTGGCAGGCGTATTTTGAGAACTGCGCATTCTCTGGAATTTGAAAGGCGTTGCATGAATCTTCGCCACACTCAAAGCTTCCGTTGGGTACCAGATTTTGTGACAATGCATTCATCGAGAGCATCAATAGTATAATGAAACTGGCATGGCGCATTTATACTTTACCTGAAATCTTTCTCTTTAAACTTACTCTTAATCTTTGGTGGCAGCGGTTTGCCTCCCTGATATTCTTTCACCAACAAATCCAGATAATCACCATTGTACTTGCTTGCTTGCGAAAAACCTGTTGCTGAAATCACTCCCAGTGTAATTACCCCTGGCAATACAGCAGGATCACCCGCAGCCAAACCAGCTACACCCCAAATTAGAAATACTACGCCACGGGTTTTTCCTCCTTTTCGTTTACGCTCAAACAAATTGCTAAGTGCCCGCACGGTATCACTTTTAAATTCGGTTTCATCCAACGTAAACTCAGCGAGTTGTGCTGTGTTGATTTTAAGATTGGGATTAATTTTAGCAATGGCTGGTATGCCTCGTTGTGAAGATACTTGTCTCATCGTAGGGTTGCCAACCACTACTCCAATGGATACACCGCACTCTACAAAATACGATTTGCCAGCATCTACAGTCATTAAGGCTATACTCTTTGATTCCATTTTAGCAATAAACTGCCGATCACCTGGCTTGGCATAATACATGAGCACTTGCCCAGGGGTCATCTTCCCGATCAATACGGTGTCATCATAAATATTATAATTGATGGCAGCTCCTTTTAGAGAAGCTGAACGATAGAAATAAACGGTCGCGTATTCCTGAGCATGCGCGAGGATAGAACAAAACAAAACCATGAGGGTAACAAGATGCTTAGGGTTCATAGAACAAAGTGATTTTGGGGTTATGGTTCGGGTTTATGAAACTGTGAATTTTATGACATGGTTAATTGCCTCTTACTTTTTTCAAATCACTTTCTGCCTCCGACTGCGTTCGCACCACCAGTGTTCCTGTGGACGTGCATAAAACAAAGTAGGTCATGCCCGATTGCAGATTAAGTGTAAGGTCACCGCTGCCGGGTTGCAAACTAAACGTAAAACTGCCTGGCCCCATTTGTAACAATACTTCTCCGCCTTCTTCCTGACTGGTGAGGCCCTCGTTGTCTTGTAAAATCTGAAATGTCTTTTTCAAACCTTGCTCAGGCTCAAAACTATAGAAGTGCACCGCAGCCAGGGAATCAGTTTGGCCATAGCTGTGCATGGACATGGCCGTGAACAGGGTGAAGATGAAAACTAGTTTTGTCATGGCTTTACTATTTTAAGTTGATCTTTTGAGTACTTAATTCTAAAACTTTCTTCAACACTCTCAATAATAGTTAGTGTTACCTCTCAATCTTATCATTGTCTATCCTAACCTGAAGGTAATGGGCAATACCATCTGCATCTTTACCGGTTTATTTTTATACCGGGCGGGTTGCCAATTTTTTTGCTCCAAACAAGCCATCAAGGCCTCCGTATCGCAACCCGCACCAATACCTTTTATCACTGTTGCATTGGTGAGCACTCCCTGCTCATTCACGATAAACTTTACATAAACACGACCCTCCACACCGCTTCTGCGGGCAGCGGCCGGGTACTTCACCGTTTTGGCAATGCCGTGATAAAACGCTTCCATGCCACCACGATACTCAGCAGGTGTTTGCGTGTGATGATAAATGGTAT
>JANOVD010000089.1:0-2184 GCA_031417255.1 Chitinophagaceae bacterium | reverse complement strand
TCCTTTTACCTTCTCAATCACCGCCCTCAAATTACTCACATCCTGTCCGCCCGCAGTTGCCAGGTTCTTTTGTCCACCACCGCCGCCTTTTATTAATGGCGCCACATGCTCTTTAATTATTTTTCCGGCATCTAAATTTTTTGCAACAACAACCGTATCAGAAATACTGATGGCAACAAAGGATTTACCGTCAATATTAGCGCAAAGCACAGCTACATGATCGTGCAGTTTGTTTTTAAGATCGAAACAAAGTTTCTTTAATGCATCGGGGCTGCTTACTTCAATGATCTCTCCCACAAAAGTTACATTATTGATGATCTCATCTTTTTGCAAAAGTTCATTCCTGATAATTACCAGTTGCCTGGCTTCCAATACTTCAATATGTTTTTTTAAGGAAGCATTTTCGTTCTGTAGATTTTCAATAGACTTTGTAATGTCTTTGGGATTTTTTAATAGCCCGCTGATTTCGCTGATTGACGCAGATAAATGATTAACCATTGCTTCTGCTGCTTTGCCGCAAACCGCTTCTATACGCCGAACACCGGCAGCTATGGCAGTTTCATGTTTTATTTTAAAAAGCCCCAGTTCACCCGTGCTGCCTACATGTGTGCCACCGCATAATTCAATGGAGTAGTTGGCATCCATAATTACAACCCGTACCACATCGCCGTATTTTTCGCCAAACAAAGCCATGGCGCCAAGGGCAACTGCTTCATCCTTATTCATTGATTTGATGACAACCGGAATATTTTCCCTTATTTTTTCATTAACCAGTTTTTCAACAGCAGCAATTTCTTCATCGGTAACTTTTGCAAAATTGCTAAAATCAAAACGGAGATGCTCTTCATTTACCAGGCTGCCCTTTTGTGCCACATGTTTGCCCAATACATTACGTAAAGCTGCATGCATCAGGTGTGTAACGCTGTGATGCAGGGTAATATCTTTTCTTCTTGTTGCATCAACTTTGGCAATTACTTCGCCGCTCATATCTGCAGGAATGGTTTCTGCAAAATGAATAATTAGATCGTTTTCCTTTTTGGTGTCTATAATTGCCAATTGCATATTGCCAATTGCCAATTGCCCACTATCACCAACCTGCCCGCCGCTTTCGGCATAAAAAGGAGTTTGGTCTAAAATGATCTGGTACAATTCTTTTCCTTTGCCGGTTACTTTTCGGTATTTGATGATTCTGCTTTTTGTTTCTAAAGAATTGTAACCAGCAAAACCCGTGTTTCGACTTCGCTCAACACTGTCACCTGTACTTCCTTCGACTCCGCTTCCTTCGACTCCGCTCAGGACTACTATCCAATCTTCGGTATCTAAAACTGCAGCAGAGCGGCTGCGGTCTTTTTGTTTTTGCATTTCAATTTCAAAACCTTTTTCATCAACAGTCAATCCTTTTTCTGTTGCTACTAATTTTGTAAGATCAAGTGGAAAGCCAAATGTATCATACAATTTAAATGCTTCTTCACCGGTAATATTTTTAGATGCCTGGTCAAGCATCGACAAGCCGTTATCAACAGTTCTTAAAAACGCATCTTCTTCTTCCTTCACCACTTTACTTACAAAATCCAGTTGCTGCGTAAGCTCCGGAAAAACATTTTCAAACTGCTTTGCAATAACCGGTAACAACTGATGCAACAGCGGTTTCTTATAATCTAAATATGAATAATAATAACGAACTGCCCTGCGTAGTATGCGGCGTATAACATATCCTGCGCCGGTGTTTGAAGGTAACTGTCCATCAGCTATTGTAAAACTTATTGCACGGATATGATCGGCAATTACACGAAATGCTACGGCCTCCCTCCAACTCCCTCCCAAGGAGGGAGGGTTTAGCGAAGATTGTTGCGAAGATGGTGTTGCTTGGGAATTATATTTTCTCCCAACAATTTTTTCAATGGCTTCAATAGTATGTATAAAAACATCCGTATCGTAATTCGAACTTTTGTTTTGTATCACCCTTACCAGTCTTTCAAATCCCATACCGGTATCAACATGCCTGGCAGGCAGTTCTTCCAGGCTGCCGTCTTTTTTACGGTTAAACTGGATGAACACGTTGTTCCAAATTTCAATCACCTGCGGGTGATCATTATTTACCAGTGTTTTTCCATCCACCATTTTTCTTTCTTCATCGGTTCTGCAATCCACATGTATTTCGGTGCAGGGCCCACAGGGGCCGGT
>JANOVD010000088.1:0-3236 GCA_031417255.1 Chitinophagaceae bacterium | reverse complement strand
AACCAGCGACCTGCTGATTACAAATCAGCTGCTCTACCAACTGAGCTACTTCGGCGTTTTAATGCTCTATCCCGAAATGCTTCGGGACCTTGATTTTCTACTTCTCGTATCTCGATGTGAAAATCTACGGCCAACTGAGTTATTTCGGCATATCTTTAAAGAACTGATTTTCAAAAAATAAGGCCTATGCAAAAGCACCCGTTTTTTTTGGGAAGGCAAAGGTAAGAGAAAATGATTAATACCAAAACTTTGAAATCAATTTTTTTACAGGGATCTGATAAAATGTGAATAAAGGAATAAAAAAGCCTCCCCCTACACTGTGTAGGGAGAGGCCCACCTTTCAAAGCTGTTTGCTTATGCAGCCTGTTTTTCTTTTTGTCTTTTAATTTGAGTAATGATTGATTCCAAAGCCGCATCAAAACTTTCTTCAAACGATTTTGTTGATTGCTTAACAAAAAATTCGTGACGGGGAATTAGCACTTTAATCTCTGCTACTTTATCTTTTATATTGTGCACCACATTATCAAGCTTTAAATACACATCTACCTTTGTAATCCGGTCGTGATACTGGTTTAATTTTGAAACTTTTTTCTCGATATAGGATACTAATTTGGTATCTGCATCAAAGTGCACTGTCTGAATGTTTACGTTCATATCGTCTGGTTTTATACCGATTATTATCGGAGTGAATGAAAAATGTGAAAGTACAGGGTAGATTATTATATCATAGGCAATTGTAGAAGATTAATCAGATCTTAGTTGCAAAATAAAGTTACTTACTTAAAGTCATCTTTCAAAAAAATAAATTGTAATAAATATGTAAAATCTATAACGGTTTTGCAGCTTGCAATATTATCCGGTAACATTTTATTTTTACGGGTTATGCCTTTGGATGGGCTTTTTTATGAATATCCTTAAGCTTTTCAATGGTATTGTGTGTATAAATCTGTGTTGCTGCAAGGCTGCTGTGGCCCAACAACTCCTTCACTGCATTTAAATCGGCCCCGCTGTTCATTAAATGCGTTGCAAAAGTATGGCGCAGTACATGCGGGCTTTTTTTATCGATGGTGGTTACCTTACTCAAATATTTATTTACTGCATTATAAACATAGCGGGTATACAATTTTTTACCCGAAGCTGTTACCAACAAAAAAGTTTTATCATATACTTCAAGCTCCTTTTTTTTATCAACCATGTATTCCTGCATTTTATTCATCAGTTGATCACTTACCGGAATAATGCGTTCCTTATTTCCCTTGCCCAAAACTTTTATGCTGGTGTTGCTTACAGAAATATCAATTTCTTTCAACCCAACCAATTCGGCCTGACGCATGCCGGTATTATAAAAAAGCTGCAGGATAAGCCGTTGGGTTTTCCCGTCCCAGGTATCCGGAAAATCAACATGCGTAAATAAAGTGGTGATATCTTTATCATCTACAAAACGGGGTAATCTTTTATTTACCCTGGGTGAAATTATCGCCGTCATAGGGCTAACTGTAATTGTTTGTTGCCGCAACTGGTATTTAAAAAACGATTTAAGGGTTGATATTTTTCGGTTGATACTTTTAGATTCCATGCCCTGCTGCTTAAGATCAGCCAGCCAGCTCCTGATAAAAGTAGTTTTAATATCTGCCAGCGGGGTTTCGCCAAACTGGTATTGCAGGTAAACAAAAAAGGCATCCAGATCGTTTTTGTAGGAGATGATGGTATGCTGCGAATACCTTTTTTGAAATGTAAGATAGTCGAGAAAATGCTGTATGGTTTGCACTACACTTTGCTGCATAAAAAAACTGATACCCAAAGTTAAGATAACCGGGTATCAGTTTAATATATTGCTGGTCTAAATAATCTTAATCGAACTTGCCTGCAGTAACCTGTTCTTTATAAACCGCTTTCAACACTTCTTTACGCCTGCGGATTGAGGGCTTGATGAAAGCCTGTCTTTCTCTTAATTGTAACAGAATTTTGCTCTTCTCAAATTTCTTTTTGTACTTTTTGAGTGCCTTGTCGATGTTTTCGCAATCTTTTGAATCAATAATTAACATATATTATATACCTCCTTTAGGTGATTTAATCCCGATATTTATCGGGCGGCAAAGATAGCTGATTTATTTAAATAATGAAATTCTTTGCAACAAAATCCGAAATTTGATAAATGTTTACAGGAATAATTGAAAAAACGGGTATCATTAAAGAGATCATCAGCAATGGTACCAATACAAGTTTTTGGGTTGAGTCTGCCCTGGCACCCGAACTAAAAGTTGACCAAAGCCTGAGCCATAACGGTGTTTGCCTTACTGTTGAAGAAATTAAAAATGGCAAGCACCGGGTTACAGCTATTGAAGAAACCATTTTAAAAACCAATATAAGTAACTGGAAAAACGAATCAATCATAAATCTTGAGCGTTGCATGCAGCTTAATGGCCGCCTTGACGGGCATATAGTGCAGGGACATGTAGATTGTACTGCCGAATGTATCAACCTTGTTGAAAAAGAGGGAAGTTGGGAATTTACATTTGCTTTCAATGAAAAATTTGCTGCACTTATTATTGAAAAAGGATCGGTAACTGTTAATGGCATCAGCCTTACCTGCTTTAATGTAGCAAATGATTGTTTTACAGTAGCCATCATCCCCTATACATTTGAACACACTAATATGAGTTTACTTAAGAAAGATGATATTGTGAATATAGAATGGGATATGGTAGGGAAGTATGTTAACAGGATCCAATCTTTTAAATAATTAAATTACTTACTCTTTCTTTGCAATCAGAAATAAAAATACAAACAGCCATACATATACCTCAGTTAGATGGATTAAGGGGTATAGCGATTATAATGGTGATGTGCTATCATTTTTTTCCAAATAATATAATATGCAATTTTGGATGGAGTGGTGTTGATCTGTTTTTTGTTTTATCCGGTTTTTTAATTACCGGAAGATTATTTCCATATTTAGATGACAAGAAAATATTATTGAAGTTTTACAGGAACAGGTTTTTAAGAATAGTTCCTTTATATTTTGGATTTCTAATACTGTTCTTTACCGGTTGGTTTTTGCTTTCATCAAAAGAGACTTTGAACTCTTTTACATTTTATAATAACCATTGGTGGGAGTTTTTTCTTTTTATTCAAAACTGGGTTTTTGCAAATAACATAGTTGAAGTAAAGACACATTTGCAACATTTATGGTTATTATAAAATGTAAAAGAGTTCAAAGTCTCTTTTGATGAAAG
>JANOVD010000087.1:0-12354 GCA_031417255.1 Chitinophagaceae bacterium | reverse complement strand
CAAAAATTCTGAAATCACTCGCGGTTCAAACGGCAAATCTGCTTGGATAAAGGATTCACGCGATGGCTTGCGAACAATGACGGGCGAAACCGGCGAAAGTTTGAAAGGTGAGGCATTTTTTCGGGTAAATCGTTGGACGCGAAACAAAGAAGAGAAAACGATAGCTTCAGGCAGCGGAAAGTCCAGTCTTTATGGAAAAGAAGTTTATGCACTAATACTTGCCCCCTTGTGTCTTGTAGCTTGAAGCTTATCTTTGCCCCATGAAGATCTTAATGGTGTGCCTCGGTAATATTTGCCGCAGTCCGCTGGCCGAAGGGATTTTACAGGAAAAAGCATTAAAAGCCGGGTTAAACTGGCAGATTGAAAGTGCAGGAACCAACGGATTTCATACTGGCGAACCGCCACATCATTTAAGCATAAATGTGGCGAAGCAAAATGGAATTGATATCAGCCAACAAAGAAGCAGAATATTTACTGCTGCCGATTTTGAAGAATTTGATTTAATTTATGCCATGGCTGATGATGTGTTTGAGGATATGAAACGGATCGGCAGGCAACATTATGATGCAAAAAAAGTAAGTTTGTTTTTAAATGAACAATATCCCGGAGAAGACAGAGATGTACCTGACCCATGGAGTGGACCGGAAAGCGGATACCACGAGGCATTTGAAATTATTAACAGCAACTGTGATTGCATCATAAAAAAATTACAAAAAAAACTCACGATTCACAACTCACGACTCACGACTCATGAATAATAAACCATCAATACCGCAGGGCACCAGGGATTTTTCGGCAGAAGTTGTGAGAAAGCGGAACTATATTTTTTCTGTAATCCGCAATGTTTTTGAGTTGTATAGTTTTCAACCGCTGGAAACACCGGCGATGGAAAATTTAGATACGCTGATGGGGAAGTATGGAGAAGAAGGGGATAAACTCATTTTTAAAATATTAAACAACGGCATAAACAACGATAAGAATATTGAAAAATCGAAAGCCGGTTTTGAAAAATTGCTGGAAGGAAAAAACAGCAGTGATATTACAGAACGGGCTTTAAAATATGATCTCACCATTCCTTTTGCTCGTTATGTGGCGATGAACCATACCAAACTCACTTTCCCTTTTCGACGGTATCAAATACAACCTGTTTGGCGTGCCGACAGGCCACAAAAAGGTCGCTACCGTGAGTTTACGCAATGCGATGCCGATGTGGTGGGCAGCCTTTCGTTATTGAACGAAGTTGAACTTGCAAATATTTATCATGAAGTTTTTAATCAATTAGGAGTTAGGAATTACGAATTAAGAATTAACAGCCGTAAAATATTATTTGCTCTTGCTGAATTATGCGGCGGCGCCGATAAAATGATCGACATCACCACTGCCATTGATAAGTTAGATAAGATTGGACTGGAAAAAGTAAAAGAAGAATTGCAGCAGCGTGGATTAAATTCCGAGCAGGTAAAAATTATTGAAAGCTACCTGAACATTGCCGGAACCAATGAGGAAAAACTTTCGCAAATAAAATCATTGCTCGGTTCAGGTGAAATTGGCAAACAGGGAATTGATGAAGTTGAGTTTTTATTCCAACAAACCTGCCAACCGGACAGGCAGGCAAAAAATACAAACCTCAGTATTGATTTTACTTTAGCAAGAGGATTAAACTATTACACCGGAATTATTTTTGAAGCCAAAGCACCGGAAGAAGTACAAATGGGCAGCATCGGCGGTGGCGGCCGCTACGATGATCTTACCGGTTTGTTTGGTGTACCCAATATCCCCGGCGTGGGTATCAGTTTTGGTGTAGATAGAATTTAAGATGTGATGGAAGAACTGAATTTATTTCCACTGGATGTGCAGGTAAGTACAAAGGCCCTGTTTTTTAATATGGGAGAAGCAGAAAGTAATTTTGCTTTTGGTATCATGCAGCAATTACGCAGTAGTGGTATAGCCTGTGAGCTGTATCACGAAGCAACAAAAATAAATAAACAATTCACCTACGCCGAAAAGAAAAATATTCCTTTTGTAATTATCATCGGCAGTAAAGAAATTGAAGAAAAAAATTGCAGCGTTAAAAATTTAGCCACCGGCAACCAGGAAACCGTGCCTCTTGAAAAACTTGCTGACTACCTGAAAAACTTATAACGCCTCGTAAATAATTGCTGAGCCTTGACCAACACCAACACACATGGTTGCCAGGCCATACTTAGCTCTGCGTCTTTTCAATTCATATAATAATGTGGTGGAAATTCTTATACCGCTGCAACCCAATGGGTGCCCCAGTGCAATAGCACCGCCGTTTACATTTACCTTTTCCAAATCTAAACCCAGATCATGAATACAGGCAATGGATTGCGATGCAAATGCTTCATTCAGCTCAATCAGGTCAAGATCTGCAACCTGCATACCGGCTCTTTCCAAAGCCTTTTTGGTAGCCGGCACGGGGCCAATACCCATAATTGAAGGGTCAACTCCGGCAACAGCCATACTTACAATTTTTGCCATTGGGTTTAAACCGTATTTCTTTACAGCGGCTTCGCTTGCCAGTAACATAGCAGCAGCGCCGTCATTAATGCCGCTGCTGTTGCCGGCAGTAACTGTGCCGTCTTTTGCAAATGCCGGTTTTAATTGTGCCAGTTTTTCCAAACTGGATAAACGTGGATGTTCATCTTTTTCAAAATCAAAAACCTCTTTACCAATTTGTACCTGTATGGGTGTTATCTCATCGGGCCATTTATTTTCGGCAAATGCATTTTCATATTTCTGCTGGCTTGCAAATGCAAATTCATCCTGCGCATGGCGGCTTATGTTCCATCGCCTGGCAACATTTTCCGCCGTTTCGCCCATGGTGTACGGGTAGTACATTTCTGCAAGCCGTTTATTTACAAAACGCCAACCCAATGTAGTATCAGCAATTTGCGGGTCACGGGCAAAAGCGCTGGTCATTTTAGGCATCACAAACGGCGCCCTGCTCATACTTTCAACACCGCAGGCAATCATCAGATCACCATCGCCGCAGGCAATGGCACGGGTACAATCCATAATGGCCTGCAAGCCACTTGCACACAAACGGTTTACTGTATTACCGGCAACAGTTGGCGGCAAGCCTGCCAGCAAAGCCGCCATACGGGCCACATTCCGGTTATCTTCGCCACTTTGGTTAGCCGCACCTGCAATCACATCTTCAATGGCATCTATATCAATGTTTGCATTCCGTTTTACCAAAACACTAATTACATGTGCCAGCAAATCATCGGGCCTAACGCCACTTAACGAGCCCCCATATTTTCCAATGGGAGTTCTTACTGCATCTATTATGTAAACTGTTTGCATTTACCAGATTCGTTTTACAGGGTATTTGTCAAATAAATCATCGGAGCTTAAAATTGTCATATCATTTTTTATAGCCGTTGCTATAATCAATCTATCAAAAGGGTCCTTATGAAAAAGCGGTAATTTTTCCTGTGATAATATTTCACTAAGCCCAATATCCAACAACTGAATTGAAAAACTATTCAAAAAATCAGTTATAAAAAAATCAGTCGGCTTATCTAATTTTATTTTACCAACAGAAATTTTAATGACTAGTTCCCATACTGAAGCTTTGCTCAAAAAAAAAGAACCAGGAGATGATAAAATTAAAGTTGCCCCAGGAGATAATTTTTCCGGATTCCCCTCTAACCAAATCATTATTTGTGTATCAATGAGGTATTGCATCAGATGTAATCTTTAAAATCATCAGGAGTATCATTAAAATCATCTGCCATCCATATTTTACCTCTCATTCTTCCGGCTATCGCCATCCTGTTTTTCAAAATAGCTTCATCACTTGAATTACCAGAACCAGAAATATTTTGATACTTCTGTAATAAAAAGGTAATAAAATCATTTACCTCCTCTTGTTTATCAAGCGGAAGTTTGTTCAGTATATCTATTGTATCAGTATTCATAAAAAAATATTTACCCAAATATAATCAATTTTAAAATCCTCCTATGGTTTGGTAATCTCTATCAACACATCTCCATTGCCTCCGTTGCTGGTACACAAATAAACTTTACCTGCCGGTGAAATACAAATATCTCTCAGCCGGCCAAATTTGTTTTTAAAAAATATTTGCTCATTAACAATCGAAAGTCCGTTGCTGCTTAAAGTAAGCACCCGCAAACTGGCATCTTTTAAAGTACACATCAATAAACTGTTTTGCCAGGCCGGAATCAGGCTGCTGTTATAATAATCCATACCACAAACAGCAATGGTGCTACTGCCGCTGCTCCAGATGGGTTCTTTTACATTATTGGCAGTACAAAATGTTATCTCTGCCGGTTGATTGCAGGGGCCATTAACTGTTGGCCATCCATAATTCCTGTTTTTTTCTACAATGTTCACCTCGTCTTCAATATTGGGGCCATGCTCGCTGGCATACATGATACCGTTTGCTACAACCAACCCCTGTTGATTGCGATGACCAAAACTCCAAACGGGCGAAGCGGAATATGGATTATCGGCAGGAATGGTTCCATCCAGGTTAAACCGTAAAACTTTTCCCGAAACTGAAGTAATATTTTGTGCATTGGGCTGATTAGCTGCATCACCGGTTGTCATAAAAATTTTAGGTACAGCATCGTTACTTATCCAAAGTCTTGATCCATTGTGAATGCTGGATGCAGGAACATTTTGTATCAATGTAATTACCGGTTGAATGCTGTTGTTTTCAAATTTCATCTGCACCATTTTCTCCCTGTAATTACCTCCCGTGTTATAATTGTAAACCACGTAAAACAATCCGTTGGTTAAAAATCCCGGATGCTGCACCATACCCAATAACCCGCCTTCATTATTACTAACTACTTCTGCAATGGATGCTGAAAAAACAATTGCACCGGTTGTGGGATTAACCTTGCTGATCTTTCCATTCCGTTCTGTCATCCAGATATGATCATCCTTACCCCATAAAATTTCCCAGGGATAATTTAATCCCGACAAAACAGTTCTTATTGTGTCTGCTCCCGGTGTGTTAACAGTATTTGATAACCCGCTTGAACTGCAACGGCTGCAGGAATAGGAAAAAATAAAAAAGATTACGATCAATAAATTATACTTACGCATGGCTAATGTTTTTATGGAAGCTACAAAATTTTTAGCCAAAACATAATTGCCCCGGGTTCACCCATGCTGTTTTCTTGACGAAATGAACTTTTTAAAGGATGTAACCCCTTATGGGAGTACCTTTGCAGGATGACCGAATTAAAAAACATACGTACGCTAAGCCTTATCGAGTTAAAAGAATATTTTGAATCAATAGGAGATAAAAAATTCAGGGCCATACAAGCCTATGAATGGATATGGAAGAAAAGTGCACAAAGTTTTGACGATATGAGCAATTTATCGAAAGAACTGCGTAGCAAACTAGCCGAAAATTTTTCTTTACCTGCCATAACCGTTGATACCAACCAGGTAAGCGGTGATGGAACTGTAAAATCGAGATTTAAAACATTTGACGGGCATTTTGTTGAAGGCGTTTTAATTCCTACCGAAAAAAGACAAACAGCCTGTGTCTCTTCACAAATCGGTTGTAGCCTCAGTTGTAAATTTTGTGCAACCGGTTATATGGACCGCAAACGCAACCTCAACTTTGATGAAATTTACGACCAGGTAGCATTACTGAATCAGCAAAGCGAAAAAGTATACGGCAGTAAATTAACCAACATTGTTTTTATGGGTATGGGCGAGCCATTGCTCAATTATAAAAATGTTTTGCAGGCGATAGACAAAATAACTTCCAATGATGGTATGGGTATGAGCCCGAAAAGAATTACGGTTTCAACAGCCGGTGTGGCCAAACAGATAAGGCAACTGGGCGATGATAAAGTGAAGTTTAATCTTGCACTTTCGTTGCATGCTGCCACCGATAAAAAACGGGATGCCATCATGCCCATTAATGAAAGCAACAGCATTGAAGTGTTGATTGAAGCGCTGAATTATTTTTACAACCAAACCAAAAACGACATCACTTTAGAATATATTTTGTTTAAAGATGTAAATGACTCTTTACAGGATGCAGACGATTTGATTAAGATTTACCGGCAAATTCCAACGCATCTTATTAATGTGATAGAATACAACCCGATTGACAAAGCCTCTTTTACCAAACCCGATGAAGATACCACCCAGCAGTTTACCGATTATTTGGCCAAACACAGGGTAAATGTACGTTTAAGAAGAAGCCGGGGTAAGGATATTGATGCGGCTTGCGGACAGTTGGCTAATAAAAAAGCCGTTTAATTTTTTTTTACCTTTTAATTTTAAACCTCCCTGGCCTTTTCAGGTCTTATACCGGTACAATTTAAAAAAAGCACATGAAAAAATTATTTATTCCCCTGATTGCCCTATTTGCTTTAACAGTTACAGCAAATGCACAGGGAAAAATGGGTAAAAGAGGCCAGCATAAGCATCACCAAAAAGGAATGATTGCCAATCAATTGAATTTTTCTGAAGAGCAAAAAAATCAGGCAAAAACAATCAATGAAAGTTTCCGTAAACAAATGCAGGAACTCAATAAAAAAGAAAGCATTACTGTTAAAGAAATGCGTGACCGGAAATGGACCCTGCTGAAAGAGAGAAAAGCAAAAATGATTGGTTTGTTAACTGCCGAACAAAAAACAAAAATGACACAGTTAAAAGCTGAGCAGAAAGTTAAGAACGAAGAGCGCATGGCAAAACACCTGGATAAAATGAAAACCAACCTCAATTTATCGGATGAGCAGGTTTCTAAAATAAAAGCACAACGGTCTGCCACGCAGGCAAAAGCAGAAAAGATCAAAATGAACGAATCGCTGAGCAGGGAACAAAAGAAAGAGCAGATGATGGCATTAAAAGCAGAAGCCAAAGCCCAAAATCAAAAAATATTTACACCGGAGCAATTGAAGAAAAGAGAAGAGATGAGGAAAAACCGGGGTACCAGATCAGCAACTAAATAATAATAAAATCCCCAATACCAGTTAAAACCATTCCGCTTCGGGCAGGATGGTTTTTTTTCGTGTTTTTCCGGTGAGTCTTCCTCCTGGGGTGACTCACTGGAAATAACTAAATTCAATTCCTGCACTTTTTTAAAATAATTTCCTTAATCTCACTCCAGCTTTTATCAAAAGGTTGTAAGCCTTTTATATCCGGATCCTGGTCTGCATCTTCAAAGTATATGATGCTTCGCCATAAAAAATACAATTGATCTTCGCTATACTTTTTTTTGAAGAAGTTCAATAAATCTTTCCAGGTAAAAAGTTGAAGCAATGCATAGATATCAAAAAAATCTTTCTTTTTTCCCCTGCCGCAAATGGTATGCATTTTCATGGCTGCAATATCCTCAACAGAAAAATAATGCACATTATCGAAATTCAAAAATTGATTAATCAGCGGGGCAGGTTCGTTTACAAAATCGCATTTGATATTATTCAGGTAACAAAATAACATCCTGCTGTTACTGTTTATCATTTGAAAATTAATTGCCGGGTCGCCGGCAAGTGTAATCTCCAGTTCTCTTACATTAAATGTTGTTGGAGAAAAGAAATCTAAATCGATAGACTGCCTGTGGCCTATTTGTAAAGCCAAAGAAGTGCCACCAGCAAGAGCAAAAGTTGACGCAAGTAATTCTATTGAATTTAATTTTTGAAGAAGCCCGTATGTTTCTTTTTCAATTGTAGTAAGATGAAGCATGTAACTCATTTTTGGGCACCTTAAAATAATAGCAGCAAAAGTTTACCGTTTTAGCGTCAAGCACTTTGCTATTTTTAATGACTTCTGCAATTTCATCATTCGGGTATAATTTTAATAACGTATAAAAATCGCTTAAAAAGCCTTTTACTAGTACCCGTTCAATAATGTATTTTTTATGCAGCTTTATATCAATCATTTCTACAGGAGTGTCCCAAAATAAATATTGAGAGAACGGAAATTGCCCGGAGTGTAATTTCTGGTCCAGTAATCCGGTATCAATAAAGCTGAAATAGTTGTTCATACCATTTAAATATGAGGCTGAAATTATACATTAATTTTCAAAAAGCTATCTTTGCCGTTCACTACTGTTGTAAAACAGCCATCAAGGCCCTGTGGGCAAAACCCTTCAATAATGAGCCAGACGCCATTCCAGAAATTTCAGAAAAAAAAGAAAAACAGTGTAGTAAAGGAAGAATTCCGCCAGGAAAAGAAAAAGTACCGTAAGGAACGGAATGCTTTTTTTGACAAGAAAAAGGAAGAAGAATATCAGGCCAGGCAGGCAAAGAAAGGTGGAATGGCTGCTAAAGCAGCTGATAATGCTAAAGGCAAATTAGCAATTGGCAATAAGCAATCAGTCGGGAATTATAAAACCACATGGAGCAGCAAAAACGCCACATCAAAAATCGGCCAAAGCAGCAGCGGCAAATGATAATGTACCAACAGGTATTATGCCGTTGAATAAATTTATGGCGCATTGCGGTGTATGTAGCCGCAGAGATGCGGTTGAATACATAACTACAGGTAAAGTAAAAGTAAATGGTGCGGTTGTAACTGAACCCGGTTATAAAGTTCAGGAAACAGACGAGGTAATTTACAATACAAAGAAATTATTTGTTACCAAAAACCTGGTGTACATTTTATTAAATAAGCCCAAAGATTATATAACCACAACCGATGATCCGCAGGGAAGAAAAACAGTTTTACAGTTAATTAAGCAGGCTACAACAGAAAGGGTTTATCCTATTGGCAGGTTAGACAGAAACACATCGGGTGTTTTGTTGCTGACCAATGATGGCGACCTTACACAAAAACTTTCGCACCCCAGCTACGAAATAAAAAATATTTACGAAGTAAAATTGGATAAGCCACTTACAAAAAACGACTTTGATAAAATTGTAAAAGGACTGAAACTGGAAGACGGCGAAATACTTATTGACAGCCTGGCTTATGCCGACAGCAAAGACAAATCCATTATTGGCATTGAGCTACACAGCGGCCGCAACAGAATTGTGCGCCGTATATTTGAACACCTGGGTTATGATGTAAAGGGCCTCGACAGGGTGATGTATGCCAACCTTACCAAGAAAAATGTTGAACGCAGCAAATGGCGTTACTTAAGTGAAAAGGAAATTCGTTTGCTGAAATACATGAATACTTCCAAAACAAAATAAGCTGTGAAAAAGATCAATCCTGAAATTGTTTTTGAAAATGATTCATTTGTTGCAGTGAATAAGCCTGCAGGTTTATTATCCATCCCCGACAGGGAACAAACTCAACATTCGTTAAAAGACATCCTGCTTGAAAAATACGGTTCCATTTTTACAGTACATCGTTTGGATAAAGACACCAGCGGCATCATCATTTTTGCAAAAACCGAAGCTGCACACAAATACTTTTCCCAGCTTTTTGAAGAAAGAAAAATTGAAAAATATTATATGGGCCTGGTGCATGGAATACCTGTAACAAAAAAAGGAACCATGGATGCCCCTATTGCTGAGCATGGTGTGCAAAAAGGTTTTTATATAGTACACCAAAGAGGCAAACCTTCGGTTACAGATTATGAAGTGATTGAAGAGCATAAAGCTTTTTCTCTGGTGCAGTTTCAACTCCACACGGGGCGTACACACCAGATACGGGTGCACTGCAAAAATATTGGCCACCCGCTTGCCTGCGATGAATTGTATGGCGATGGAAAACCTGTTTTACTTTCGTCCATCAAAAAAAAATACAAGCTAAGTAAACATGATGATGAAGAAAGGCCCATGCTGAACAGGCTGGCACTACATTCTTACCGTTTGAAATTTACCGATGCAGATGGGAAAATAATTGACCTGGAAGCTGAGTTACCGAAAGATATCAGGGCGTTGTTGCAGCAGTTAAAAAAAAATTAATAGTTGTCTGGCCACTAATTAGTGCTTTTGAAATATAAAAAAATCTGTTTAGTGGCCTGACAACTAACTCAAATAGTTATTTTTTGAAGAGGAAGCCCTTTTCAAAGCATTCTTACCAAAACGCCCTTTCACATTATCTATAGCTTTATACAGATCGGTTTTCCGTTCCACATCATCAAACAAATTGGTTTGAATGGCGTTATTGGTTAGTTCGCTCAATCTTACCCCAAGTAACCGGACAGGCGCACCTTTTTGATATAATTTATCAAACAACTCTTTAACCACGGGTATCATTTCATCATCGGCACAGGTATATGGAACAGTAGTTTGCCGGGACGTTGTTTCAAAATCGTGATACCTTATTTTAACAGCAACGCAGCCGGCAACTTTTCCATCCTGCCGCAATTCATAAGCAATTTTTTCTGTAAGCCTTACCAGTTCGCTTTTTAAAAAATTGATGTCTGTTTTATTTTCATCAAAAGTATGTTCGCTTGAAACTGATTTGGCTTCGTGATAGTTTGATACTTCGCCATGATGAATACCCTGGCTTTTATACCACAGATCAATGCCCCATTTACCCAGGCGTTCTTCCAGTTCTTCGGGTGTTTTTTCGCTGATGTCTTTAATGGTAACAATGCCCATTGCTTTCAGCACTTCGTAAGTATGTTCGCCAACACCGGGAATTTTGCTCACCGGCATTGGCGCTAAAAATTCTTTTTCTTTTCCAAACGGCACCTGTAAATAGCCATTTGGTTTGGCTGCATTGGTTGCCATTTTTGCCATCATTTTATTGCTGGCAAGGCCAAATGAAATGGGCAGTTTGGTTTCGTCTATTATCTGCTCCCGCAGGTCGATGGTCCATTGCAGGGGGTTAAAAAATTTTTGCATGCCGGTAAGGTCAATATAAAATTCATCAACAGATGCCTTTTCAAACAGCGGCGCCTTGGCTGCAATAATTTGTGTAACCCAGCGGCTGTATTTGCTGTACTCGCCACGGCTGCTATTGGCAACAATTAAATGTGGACATAATTGAAAAGCATTTTTAGATGGCATACCGGAATGAACACCAAACTTCCTGGCTTCGTAACTACAGGCGGCTACTACACCTCTTTCTTTACCACCTACAATTACGGGTTTCCCTTTCAGTGAAGGGTTATTTAATATTTCAACTGAAACAAAAAATGAATCAAGGTCAAAATGTGCTATGATGCGTTGAGGGGTGTTCACAGTACGAATTTACAATTTGTACAGCATCAAATTTCCTTTATTCGCTGTAGAAATCCATTCTTTTAAAATCTGAACTTTGCTCAGATTATTTTTTTTTGTTTTAAAGAGGATTTATAAGCCAATATCAATATTAAGATATTTAAAGAAGAATAAACTGATGAATAAATATAAATTGTCTCGCTCGGAGTTCCATTCATTGATGATACAAATAGAAAAAGAAGTCCTAATAAAACACTAATTAATATTGTCAAAAGCGGTACAAAAAGCAACAATAATAATCTTTTAACTTTCATCAATAAAATCTGTAGCAAAAATAAAAATGTTGTCAAGCAATAGAGAAATTCCAAATAGAAGAAAAATTCATCACCTTTATAGTTAGTATACGAACTGAAGTTGTTCCCCCAATAAATTGTTGATGCAATTACCAATATTAAATAGATAACGAGAATAGACAAAAATAAATTTAACTTCATTAAAATAGTTTGAATGCCTAATTTCTTTCAATAAACTTTGCTACCGATAAATCTCCAGCAATCCATCCGGAAGATTGACATAAACCTTTCTGTTTTTTGCATCTACTTTTTCAAGGCTGTCTTCATGAATAGGAATAAGTGCTTCTTTCCCATTTAAAAGAATGGAACACAAAACCTGGTGCGGTTGTTCAATCACTTCCAGTATTTCGCCCAGGTCTTCACCTTCATTTATAATATTAAAACCAAGTAATGCAATGGGTGCCGATTTGGCAGCAAATTTTTTAAAATCGTCTTCTGTTATCCAAACTTCACGTGGGGTAAGCTTACGGGCAGTTTCCACAATATCAATACCTTCAAGTTTAATCACCGTTTCGTTATGGTTTCTTATTTTGGCCGACTGCAGAAAATAAGGAATAAAGCTGTCTTTTTTTTCTTCCAAAAAAATAGCTTCCAAACCTTTGAGGGTCGTTTTTTTACCGAGATTATGCTGCAAAACCAGTTCGCCTTTTAAACCGGTGCTGGCTGCAAGTTTCCCTATTTTAAAATAATGGTTCATACCCCAAATCCGCCGCGGCGGAGCTTTTATTATGTTTTACTATTTGTGTTAAATGTTGCGTAAAGGTATGCCGTTCAAGTGAGTGATCCGCCTTCGGACGGACAGGCACAAAATTGATGTTGACCATAGCTGCTGTTTTGCTCGGCTAAAAGCAACGCTTTTTAGCCAAAATACCTAATCTTTCTTTTGCTTACGAGCATTGATGAGCAATACTTCGTC
>JANOVD010000086.1:0-1635 GCA_031417255.1 Chitinophagaceae bacterium | reverse complement strand
CAACTTCCTAAGACTGCCCGTATCCAGGTCATTATTCTGGCAACCGATTGAAGCACCTATATCGTTATTATATAAATCCATCACACTTGAAATTGAATCAGGTATGTTTAATTCATCATCTACTTTTCTTTTCTTAAATTTTCTGTAATCTCCTTTTTCATGAGCCTTGCCAAGGGCAATTGCTTTTCTCCAGCATATCTTCTGAGATAAAGCTGCCATCCAATAGGCATGACGAAAAGCATCGACTTGTCCGCCGGCAGCATCGCCATCGAGCAGATTATCTTTTTTCATTTCTTCACAAATGCGGATTACATCGGCTGTTATTTTCCTGGCTTTGTTTGCAACGAATGGGTGAGTTACTACCCACCATTTTTCCGGACAGCTTAATTGCCAGAACGATTTTTTCGTACTTTGAGCAAAAGCCGGTTGAATAAAACTTAATAAACAAATTAAAACTATACCTGATTTCATGTTATTGGTCAAAAATATTCAAATGAAATGACAGAATATAGAATCATTTCATAAAACTGACAAGATGATGATAAAAACTATTGCGAGTTTTTCAATTGAGGACTAAAACTTCTTTACTTTGCACAGATATGATAAAAAGATTTTTCTTTTCGATAACATTCCTTTTTTTCATTGCCTCTTGTGGCAGTGTTCATTATTTACCAGTAAATGATGATCAATTAAAAGGTAATCTGAAAAAACACATTACCATTTTGTCATCAGATGCATTTGAAGGTCGGGAAACCGGAACGGCTGGTGAAACAAAAGCATCCGAATATATCGTTCAGGAATTTAAAAAAGCCGGGCTAAAACCCAATGGTGATATTGGATTCTTACAGCCGTTTAACTTTACAGCAGGTGCACAATATGGTTCAAGTACCCAACTTATTATTAATTCTACCATTTACAAATCAGAAACTGATTTTGTACCCCTGCCTTATTCATCGAGCAATGTTGTTACCGGTTATATCACAAACGTACAATACGGAATTACAGACGCAAAAAATAACAGAAACGATTACAACGGAAAAATTAATATTTCCAAAAAAATATTTTTAATTGAAACCGGTACGCCTGATGGAAATGAACCTCATGGAAAATTCAGTGATTGGCTGGATTTGAGAAAGAAAATTGATTTGGCTATTACTCATGGTGCATTGGCGGTAATTTTTATAAACAGTGATACTCTAATTGATGATCCAAAACCAGACTGGAAAAATCATATTTCTCCTTCGTCAATACCGGTAATTTTTGCAAAGAAAAATGTTGCACTAGTGCTAAAAACCAGCGTGATCACCAATTGCACCGTCGGTGCTGAAATCAATAAGATCGAAAAAAGAGGACATAATGTTATTGGCTTTATCAATAATAAATCACCAAACACTGTAATAGTCGGTGCACATTATGATCACCTGGGATTTGGCGAAGCGGGTTCATTATACAGGGGCGCTCCCGCTATTCACAATGGAGCAGATGATAATGCCAGTGGCGTGGCTGCATTAATAGAATTAGCAGATTTTGTTAAAAAATCTTCCCTTAAAAAAAACAATTATTTATTTATTGCTTTCAGCGGTGAAGAAAAAGGGTTGCTTGGCTCAGAATATTACGCCGACATCAGCCCGGTGC
>JANOVD010000085.1:0-4336 GCA_031417255.1 Chitinophagaceae bacterium | reverse complement strand
ATGGATACTTGTACTTCCTGATTTGTTGAGTTTTTGCCTGATAAACATGCCCAAAATTAACCCGAGGCACCCAATTTCAAAAAATAACTCAATAAAATCAATAGTTTCAGAGCATAAAAGTGTTTAGTGATGAAAACAGGAGTGCAACGTATAAAAAATGGCAGCCGATGAGAAAAAATAAAAATATCGAGGAATAAAAACTGAGGCCTAATTCCTGGTAATACCTGCCTGTTTTATTTTTATAGTTTCAATCTCTTTACTCAGTTCTACTATCTTTATTTTCTTCTGCTCATTCTCCATTTGCATCGACGTATTTTTTGCCTGCATGCCATTGGCAACCTCGGCAGATTTTTTACGGGCTTTGCGGGTATTTTGCTTAATGTCTTTATTATTTTGTTTGATATCTTTTTCCAGGCCTTTAATATCGCTGGTTATTCTTGATGCTTCTGAGCCATAATAATCAATTAAAAATTCCATACTAAAATCATTCAGTATTTTTTTCATGCCCGTATATTCGGCAGGGTAATTATCGGCACCAATAAAAAAATCATACCCAAACGACATAAAGAAACTCAGCTCCGACCTGTCGCCGGGGGCATCGGTAACACTGGCATACATATTCATCCGCTTTTCAGAAATGGCAAGAATACTTACATCAGTGGCAGTAATGATCTCCTTATTGGTTAAAAAACCAATCCCTTTTACTTTTATATCGTAGGTCTTTTTAAAATAATCATCCCAGGCTTTTTTTACGGTTTTGGGCGATGCATCATATTTTACACTAAAGCAGGGCCGCAGCTTACTCTCGTAAGAAATTGTAGTTGTATCAATTTTATAGGTTTGTGCGGTTGTTTGCAGGCAAAAGGCAAAAGCAATGGCAAGTACTGAATATATTTTTTTCATTGAATGGGGTTGTAATTTTTTATTTATGTAAGAACAAAATTAAATGAAATAAGTTGCATGCAGCTAATGGAGAATAACAACTTTAGTGATACTCCATAATTAATTTGAATTTAATGCTCTCTTAAAATGCATAATTAACGCATCTTTTATTTTCAGTACCAATTTTTCGTCATTCAATTCTACTATTTCAACTTGCTCACCATTTTGCAGAACATATTTTCCATCTGCTGTCAGTCTATAATTACCGGATTCCACAAGCTTAATACCGTCTTCTGTTTTTTGTTTTGTTACAAATTTATTTCCTTCCTTAAAAGTTACCATTACCCCTTTAGATTCATTTATCATATCTATTGAATCTTTTGCATCCACTTCAATAATAAACTCAACTTTATCAAAATTCCAGGTTCCCAGAATTTTAATTTTGTTCGTTTCCTGGCCATAACAGCAAACTGAAAAGATAATGGCAATAGCAAGTAATAGTGTTTTGGCATTGATGATCTTAATCATAAATTTTATAGGTTCAGGCCGTTATTTGCAGGCAAAAGCGATGCTGATGGTTAGTAATGAATTTATTTTTTTCATTGAATGTGGTTGTAATTAATTTTAAAAATTATCAGCAAAATTAAATGAAATAAGTTGCATGCAGCTAATGGAATTTATTAGAAAAATTACTACGTTCTGGTAGGTGAGACACCGGCCATGGAGAAAGTTTGTAAGAACCAAAATCCAGGGAGGAGTGCTATTTATGATTACCCATCCAATTTAAGGCAGCTTTTATTTTTGAGTCTTTCAGTAGTTCATCAAAGTCATCAGTTCCCCTGGTATTAATATCGGGGGTTACCGAATTTTTATACACCATTCCATTTCTGTCCTGGTTAAATTCGGTTGAGAGATTTAAAAGCAGGTTGTTTTCAAAATAGAAATAATCATTGCCGGTTGTATAGCCATCGGCAGTAGGTTCACCAATAAAAACAGTATTTGGCCGCCCTTTAAAGATTATGGCTGTTATGCTGCCCGAGCTTCTTGTTGCCGGACCCATAATAACAGCTACCGGAAATCGTTCATAGCTTTTTGTACATTTGGTTATTATGGAGGTCATAGCTGCGTTGCCTATGTAAAAGTTATTGTTAACCAATTCAAATTTTCTTGTTTCCGTTCTTGAAATATCAACACCGCCACCTAAATAACCATTGCCCAACAGCATGTGTAAACCGGCAACCATAGAGCTGAGTTGGCCGCCACTGTTAAGCCGAAGGTCAATAATAAAGCCTTTAATATTTTTGTGCTGATACCTGCAGATACTGTCGGCCAAAGCCTGTGCATACATGTTTGTATATGCACCTGTAGCCTGTATTCCGGGTACCTGTATATAAACGTAGCTGTTTTTAAGCAAGGCTGTTTTTAAAATCCCAAATTGTTGTTGCGATTTAACAACCAGCGGGCCCAGATATTTTAAAGCAGAGTCGGAGAATGAAGGATAATTGGCATAGGGTTTATTATTGTAGGTTACCTGGCTGTGATAGTCGTTCATTAATTCAAATACATACACCAGGCATTTTACCGAGTCAATATCATTTTTAGCAATTGCAAGTTTTTCTTTAAATGCTTTATCAATTTTATTCCAGTCGGCTTTATTGCTATGTATGCTATTTTGCTTAATTACTTTATATAAACTGTCTACCGGCAACTGGCTGTACAATGTTTTGGCCATTAAAATTGCAAGTATTAAAAACAGGTGCTTTTTCAAAGTGGAGTTTGATTTGATTCGAAAATATACGATTTTGATTCGAAAATGAACATCAAATACAAAGCAAATACATTAAGACACGCATTTTATATAATTAAAAAAACCTCCGGAATAATTCCGAAGGCTTCGTGCCCAGAACAGGATTCGAACCTGCACATCCTTGCGAACGCTGCCACCTGAAGGCAGTGCGTCTACCAATTTCGCCATCTGGGCGGAAAAAGTTAAAAGTTAAAGGTTGAAAGTTGAAAATTCCTTAAACTAATAACAGCTTGCAAATATAGCAGAACTCATTAAATATTATGAATTGAAACTAAAATCTGGAAAATTATTATTGCAATGAATGCAAACTTTCAACTATCAACTTTCAATTTTCAACTGAAATTATACACTCACATTAAAATCCCGCAACGCATCATTCAAACTTGTTTTAAGATCGGTTGATGGTTTGCGCTGGCCAATGATGAGTGCACAACCAACACCAAACTCTCCTGCCGGGAATTTTTTTGTATAACTGCCGGGTATCACCACGCTTCTTGCAGGTACAATGCCTTTCATCTCTATATGTTCGGCACCACTTACATCAATAATTTTTGTGCTTTGGGTTAGTACAACATTGGCTCCAAGCACTGCTTCTTTCTCTACCCTTACCCCTTCCACCACAATACAGCGGCTGCCTATAAAACATCCGTCTTCAATAATTACCGGACTGGCCTGCAATGGTTCCAGCACACCACCAATACCCACGCCGCCACTCAGGTGTACGCCTTTACCAATCTGTGCACAACTGCCTACGGTTGCCCAGGTATCTACCATGGTGCCTTCATCTACATAAGCGCCAATGTTTACATAACTCGGCATCAGCACCACATTGCGGCCTAAAAAAGCGCCATACCTGGCAACCGCATGTGGCACGGCTCTTACCCCCAGCGATGCATAATCAGATTTTAATTTCATCTTATCATAAAACTCAAAAGGCGGTAAAGTAAATGTTTCCATTTGCTGAATAGCAAAGTACATGAGTATAGCTTGCTTTACCCATTCATTAACCTGCCAGCCTCCGTCAACAGGCGATGCAGTTCTTAATCTTCCCTTATCCACTTCTTCTATTACAACCCTAACCGCATCGGCATATTTTGCTTCCTTTAAAAGTTCACGGTTGTCCCAGGCTTGCTGTATTAATTGCTGCATAGTTTTTTTGGGCGAAATTAAAACAGAAATACCATATTGAAAGGATGCATTTAGAATAGCTCCAATAATGACTTGGTTTGCCAATATGTAGAAGTATGTATTAAAGATGATGTGGAAGAAAACTAAGTTTGCTATGCACAGAAGTACCGTCCCTCTCCTTCGGAGAGGGATAAGAGGGTAAGGCTTTGTATATTTGTTTTATGAATATTGGCTTTGATGCTAAAAGGGCTTATCAAAACTCCACCGGGCTGGGGCATTACAGCCGTACCTTAATTTCGTCGCTGGCTGCATTTTATCCCGATAACAATTATTATTTGTTTGCGCCAAAAATTACATCTGCATTCAATACATCTGGTTTTAAAAATATTCATACAATAAGCCCCGAAAGTTTTCCTTCATCGTCATTTAAAAGTATGTGGCGCAGCAACTGGGTTAAAACAGATCTGCTGAAAAATAAGATTGATATTTATCATGGCCTCAGCCACGAAATACCGGTGG
>JANOVD010000084.1:0-6612 GCA_031417255.1 Chitinophagaceae bacterium | reverse complement strand
TGAAAGTTGCCGACGATAAAAAAGTAAAAGCCATGTATGCGCTTTTTGAAGATGATATTGAACAGGACGGACGTATCAGCATAGAGCAATACAATAAAGAGATTGACGAAGCGATGAAAGAAATAAAGCGTGGTGAAGTTTATACCCATCAGGAAGTGGTTAAAATGTCAAAAAGCTGGTAATGCGCAAAAGGAAAGTAACCTGGGGTAAACAGGCTGCACGTGAGTTTAATGCAGCTATTAAATTTATCCGCAAAGAATCGGAACAAAACGCTGATAAGGTTAAAGAAATAATACTCAGCAAAATCAATGATTTGTCAGATGAGAGGGTGGTTCATCGCAAGGATCCTTACAAAAAAAATAACGACGGCAAATATTTATACTTTGAAATACTGCGGTATCGAATTGTTTACTATGCAGAGCCTGGTGAAGTAATTATAATCAGGATAAGGCATACTAAAAGGGAACCTAAAAATTATTAGTTCTCGTTTTTATTAAAACCTTTTATCTCAATCTTCATTTATTATCCTCATATCCCGTTTCCACAAACATCCCATTCTTAACAACAAAACTGTTTTTGCCAACTTTTAAAATTTCCCCTTCCTTTAATCCGCTAAGGTTGTACAGGTCGCTTTCCATTAAATAAACAGAGCCTCCATAGGTGTCAGGCCACTATAATCATTTTTAATTTTAATGGTAACTGAGTTACAAAAGCACTTTAAAAGTTGCAGAGTCTGCTTAGTGGCCAGACACCTTGTTCCACCGCCATCATTTATTGTCATCATATCCCGTCTCCACAAACATCCCGTTCTTAACAACAAAACTATTCTTACCAACTTTTAAAATTTCTCCTTCCTTTAATCCGCTGAGGTTGTAGATGTCGCTTTCCATTAAATGAATAGAACCATTGGTTTTTCTTGCCAGGTTCAAATAATCAATATGTACATTAAACTCGGTGGCGCCGCACACAACAATCCTTACCGGCTTTGTAAGATGCTGCCACAGCACTTTATCTTTTATTGCCGCCCAGTTATCGGCAATCATCACCTGAAATTCAGTTGCAGGGAAAGCTTTTTCTGCTTTCATCAATGCCTCAATATTATTTTCGGGATAGTCGCCACCTGCGCCTTTCAGCATGGTTGCTTTAAGCAGGTTCTCAACTTCAGCATAAGTATTGCAGGCTTTAGCATAAATGCCCCCGGTATTACCTAGTTTTTTATCCTTATCAGGCATATTATCACCGTCGTTAAAAAATACAAAGTTTTTTGATAAGGCGCCAATAGGATTAGTTTTTACCCACAACAAAAGTTGTGCGGTGTATTTGTACATGCTGCCGGTAACATCTCCCACAATGGTGGTTTTTTCCCACTTTGTTCTATCCAGAATTTTTAAAATGGAGGAATCGGGTATCCCATTTGTTATGGTAACAATCAGCTTTGGTTTTTCAACAACAGTAACCGGCTTTTGTGGAAACAGGGAATCCAGCTCAAGCCACCTGGGATAATAGATACGGATCAAAGTTGACTTCTTAAATTCTTTGTAATCTGTTTTGGTTATCAAACCTTCATCCAAAGCATCTTTTGGGTCACGGGTTATAAATGAGTCGAGCGGCGATTTTTTTTGCAGATTATCGTAATCTGCAATGCCACCCCTGCCCACCTGTATATACCATTTTCCATTTTGAAATTTGCGGGGCCTTTGTGCATATATTTTTTCCAGGTCGGTAGCTGTGCTGTCTTTTTTCTTTGTTACCGTTTTTGTTTTTAAAGCAGGGCCCGGTATTGTTGCAACTGTTTTTACAATTTCCTCCAGTTTTACAACTTCTTTTTTTGCATTTTCGGCCGACTGCTTAGGCCTGAACTTTACAATTAAACCATGAAACATCGTTATTGCGTTTTCCCTTAGGGCACCATCGGTTTGTTGAAAGAAATTTACCTGCGCCAACTGACCTTCTTCAATAAACGGAAAACGCTTTAAAAAAGATGTTACCCTGCTTTTATTCAAAACTTGTAAAGATGCATTTATGGGGTAGTCGGTGCAGGCAACGTCAATAAAAATATCACCGGCAGTTTTTAAGCCTGCTGTATCGCCAAAAACATTCAGAATATTAGAATAACCAAAAGGCATTTCTATAATTACCTGTCCCGCTTTTTTTATTTCTGCAGGCAAGTCATATTTTTCAATAAAAACAGTTTTCTGGCAAAAACTTTTCGTTGATACTTGGAGAATAAAAAGGAGGAGAATATATTTATGCATACAAGCCATAAGTTAATAAGAAAATAGTGAGGCGAATGATTATGCTGCAAGTTAATATTTTTATATAAACTCTTCGCCGTAGTTGGTGCCTGCCTGCCGGTAGGCAGGTTCGTGCCGATGGCTTAGCAGCAAAGCAATAACATAACACTAAGCTGCTGGCATTACGTAAGCCCACTCCTCGCCGTTGTTGCACTTCCAGCCAACAACTATAGTTGGCCGGTTGATAACATGTCAAAATCCTTCAGTGCCGATAGCCAACTTGCATTTTTGCGGTAGTTAATATAATCTTCATCACTATTGCATTACTCCAGTTTAGCTTTTTCAAGATAAGTAAAGCTGTGGTATGCGTAAACTTCAGCATTAAGTGGTTTAAGTTTTACAGCTTCGTTAAAAGTTTGAATTGCTGCACCATGTTTTCTTTCATCATGCACCTGTTTTATTCCTTTCTGCAATAATGCGTTAAAGTTTTTATCTGATTGAGCAAAAATTGTGTAGGGCAAAGCTATAACAGCAATAAAAAATAAAAGTGGTTTCATAATAAAGATTTGCAGTTAAAGTTAAACAGCAGTTTGGTAAAAAAGGTTACCCGGCGGCGGGTATATATTGCTGCCAGCTTTGTATAACTGTGGTTAACAAAATAAACTAAATTTTGTATTAAAAATATGTGGAACAGTTTTTGTCTTTAAATAACAAAACCCAGCTAACATGAATAAATCAATTCAACTTGCAGGCATTTCGGGCAGTTTACGAAAGGGTTCTTTTAATACGATGCTTTTGAAAGCAGTAAGTGAGCTTCTGCCTGATTCGGTAACTATAGAACTCCTTTCTTTTGCTGATTTACCGGTATATAATGGTGACCTTGATATACCGGCAAGGGCAGCAAGGCCCGAAGCTGTTAAAAAATTCAGGGAAGTGTTGGCAGCGGCTGATGGGATTGTTATTGTTTCTCCTGAATATAATTATTCCATTCCGGGCGGTTTAAAAAATGCCATCGACTGGGCATCAAGGGGCGAAGACTCGCCATTGATAGGTAAACATGTTTCTTTAATGGGAGCCACATCAGGACAATGGGGTACGGTACGCATGCAACTGGCATTTCTACCCGTTTTTAATACTTTAAAAATGCCGCATCTCAACAAGTTTGAAGTATTTGTTTCATTGGCCCAAAAGAAATTTGATGCTGATGGTAAACTTACCGATAATGATACCAGGGAACTTTTAAAAAAACACCTTGAAATTTTTAAGGAAACCATAGTGCATCAATAATTTTCTTCGGTACGATTTCAGTTTCATCGTTTGGAATTTAGATGTATTGCTAATGTATTTATATAGCCTTTTTTAAAAATCAACTTTACCTTTTACAAAAAGCAAAGTAGTTAATGCCAGTGTTATTCCGAAAGAAATAAAGGCTGCTTTGTATTCATTTCCTTCCAAGGCAGATAATAAAAAAATAAAAAGAAGAGCTGTTATCCAGATAAAAATGATGATGCTCCACCTGGTAAATTCATTTTTAACGGTTGCAAATGACACAGCTCTGGCATGACAGAAAAGGCAGGCAAAAACGCCGCCCACACCAAAGGTTACAATAAAAGCTGCAGTAGAATAAAACCGGGATATATTGATGCAATTACGATATCGAATAAACCGGTGATGGTAAAAACAGGATGATGTTACCCAGGCAAAAAGCGAGATAAATACATCGTTTTATAATATTCATAAAACAAGGTATAAACATTTATGTAAACCCCGTAATGGGGTTATTCATTTTTATAACTGCAGCATTTTAAACACAACCGGTATATAACAATTCATCCCGGCCACAAGATGGCTGGGATGATTGAGATCAATTTTTTTTTTGACCGAAGAAATTTATTTATGATCACATCAATTAATGATGTTTACCATGTTTTTTATGCTTCTTATATTTCATGCCATTATTTTTGTGCCCCTTGTATTTTATTACATGAACACGGTTATTTACCCATACATCGGGCCCCTGGTGGTAAACAACATATCTTGGCGCACCAACGGTTATGCTGAATCCCGGTGGCAGAACACGTACCCCCGTCCATGCTGAACCCGGGTTGTAATAATATAAGCCGGGACCGGCATCATAATATACATTGCTTGCAGGATAATAATAAAATTTGTGTTTTTGTGCTGTTGCGGTATTTGCTGTAAACGCCATGAACATGAAGGCAAATACCAACATGATAACTGATTTTTTCATAAAAAATATTTTTAGTACAACTATGCATTGAGAATACCATGCCAATTACCCAAAAGCTGGTAATTATGTTAATAAAAGTTTTTCAGGAAATTTAATTATGCTGAAAATTTATTAAGACAGGTCATTTCTTATGTGGGTTAGTTGTACCCTGATAAGCTGCGTTTCCTTTCTATTTAATACCTTTAATCTTCATATTTAATTTATCCATGATAAAAAATGGTGTTTACATATTTATTTTATCTGCATCCTTTATTTGTTTTCAAAAAAATGTTGAAGCCCAGGAAGTACCAAACAACAAGGATACTTTCTTCTTAGCCAAAAAAAAAGGTTTATTGGGCAGGTTTGGCAAAAGCATATCAAGAACCCCAACCGATGATGCGCCTGTTAAAGTTGAAAACCCTTTTTTAAAATATAAAGGAAAGATCATCAGGTCGGTTGAAACATTCAGATTGGGCATAGCGTATAATTTTGATGATATAGCTGAGGTAAAAAATGATATCGGTGTGCGGATAGGCAAAAAATTTCATAAGAATTCATCCGAAAGGGTAATAAAAAATAATCTTTTTTTTAAAGCAGGCGATCCTGTATTTCCTTATCTCCTTGCTGATAACGAACGTTATTTAAGGGAGCTGGTTTTTATTAATGATGCAAGAATACTGGTTGAATTTGCAGCAGGCAGTTCAGATTCGGTTGACGTAATTGTTTTAACCAAAGATGTTTTTTCAATTGGGGCAGATCTTTCGGTAAACAGTATAAATAAAGGAAGGTTAGAGCTGAAAGAAGAAAATTTATTGGGAAGCGGTACACGGCTTTTGATCAGCGGCTATCACGAAAATCCAAGATCGCCGCAAAATGCTTTCAGTGCCGAACTCATAAGACGCAATATTGGCGGTAGTTTCATTGACTGGGTTTCGGGTTATAATGATTATAAACATGCTTTCACCAGTGGCCGCAACCAGGAAACAGTTATCTATACCCGGATAGAAAAACCACTGGTTACACCTTATATTCCCACTACCGGCGCTCTTGAATGGTCGTACCAGCGAACAAGGAATGTGTATGAATCCGACTCGTTGTACCAGAGCGATATTAAATATGCTTATTATAATTTAGATGCCTGGTTTGGATACAGCCTTGACAGAAAACGTTCGCTGTATGCCGAAAAAGAAATTCGTGTTCACCGCTTTATAGCTTTAAGAGGCTTTAAACAGTTCTTTAAAACATTACCAACAAAGTATAGAACAGTTTATGATTACCGGTTTACAGATTTTACCGGAGTGCTGGCATCTATGAATATTTTTAAACAGGTTTTTTACAGATCAAATTTTATTTACGGTTTCGGACGAAGCGAAGATATTCCCGAAGGTTTTAATGTAGCATTAACGGCAGGATATGTTGATAAGCAGAATATAAAAAGGCCGTACAGCGGTATTGATCTGTCGTTTGCCAAATTCCAAAAAAAAGGGTTATACAGCAGTTTTACTTTTAAAGTTGGTGGCTATTATTACCGCAATCGTTTTGAGGATGTTGATCTTTTATTTGATGTTAATTATTTTACACGCCTGCGAAAACTAAGCGGTAACTGGTTTAACCGCATCTTTATCGGCACAGGTATATCGGCCCAGGTAAATCCTGTTTTAAACACACCCTTATTTTTAAACAACAATTTTGGGTTGCCTTATTTTAATAACGGTAACCTCAATTCCGATTTAAGAGCAACTGTAAAAGCAGAATCAGTTTTTTACAATACAACTAAAATATTGGGTTTCAGGTTTGCCCCTTTTTTGTTTGCTGATATGGTTTTACTTAAACCATCAAAACTTGATCTAATGCATATCGATATTTTTACTGCCGTTGGCGGAGGCCTGCGCACCCGTAATGAAAACCTCGTTTTTGGCACAATAGAATTGAAAGGGTTTTA
Source organism: Chitinophagaceae bacterium (assembly GCA_031417255.1). Taxonomy (GTDB): domain Bacteria; phylum Bacteroidota; class Bacteroidia; order Chitinophagales; family Chitinophagaceae; genus Ferruginibacter. Next base: position 206 of record JANOVD010000084.1, on the reverse strand, counting down.
TTTTCCCAGGGTGAATGGAGATATGAAAAGATGGAAAGTGGAACTAAACAGCAATATCAGGTTTAAATTTATCAGCCGTTTTATCAGCCGCCCCGATTTTATCATCGCCAATTAATAAAAAAGCCAATCGCCACAAAGACGAATGGCATATATAGTAAGCCTCTGAATCAGGTTACATTAAATCCAGTGCTTTAGCAAAAAAAGTG
>JANOVD010000083.1:0-18467 GCA_031417255.1 Chitinophagaceae bacterium | reverse complement strand
ATCAGGCCTTCACTTAACGGGCCCAGGTAATCATATTCAACCGGAATAATGATTGCGCCATTAACATCAACAGCACCCCATAAAAAACCAAAATCAGGCTTTCTTTTTTTTACAACAGCCAATCCTTCACTGAATCCCTCAATTTCAAAATAGCGTGGCTCTACAATTACTTTTTGTACAATGGCCGAAAATAAACCGGTATTATCGGCGCCATCTTTAATAATAAAAATTCCAGGTTCACCACTTTGCATAATGCTTTTGTATTGAAGCGGAATTACTAGTTTCTGCTCACTGTTAATTACGCCATATGTTTTTTCGGGTGCTTTCTGCAATGGCGAAGTGGCAGTGAGCGGCTTATACACCAGTGTATATCCATTATTAAATGGGTAATCAACCACATAATCCTGGCAAATGGCAGATGTGTTTATAAAAAAAAACAGTGTAAAGGCGGCAACCAGTTGTTTCATATTTGTATCATTTTCAGTTTAAAAATACTAAAACTATGGCAGTAATTAATAAGGGGCAGTGGGTATAAATTACTGCTCTACGTGTTATTTACAAAAGGGGGTAACAAAATTATAAGTTGGTTTATATACAGGTGTAATCATAATTGCCTAAATGCTCAGGCATACCAGGCGCAACCATTTAAATTTTATTGTATGAAAAAGAATTTAACAAACTATGCAATCAAAATGCTGGGTTTAACTGTACTGGTTTTTGTGGCTATGTTAAAGCCGGCTTTTTGCCAGGAACCTGAAATTGATAAAGACTTAATCATCTATTCAATGGCCGTTTCGGCAAATCAGCAGGTAAAGTTCAGGCTTCCTTTAGACATCCGCTCCGGCGATATGATTACCGGATCAGTTGTTGAAGAAAGCAAAAACACTTCAGGAAAAATTAACAAAACCTCTTCAACACTAGAAGGCACTGTAATTGAAATAGACGGAAAGCAAACAAAAATAAGCAACCGGCTTATTTCTTTTATAGTTCCTGCCGGGATTGCATCGCTGCCTTTCTTATTAAAAATTTCGGCGGGTAAAGTTATTGAACAAGGAAATATTCCGATATCAAGTATCATTAGCCCATTCGGAGATGACTTTCCGATAGGATTTTCTCCGGAAAAGGTAGGCCAACCCGGACAGCCACTTACCATTTCAGGCAATTTCGATGGAAATGCCTCTAATACAAATGTATCACTTGGAGGTCAGAACTGCGATGTTATTGCAGAATCAAACAGGATGAGTATTGTACAGGTTTGGGAAAATGCAACAGCCGGCGTTTCAAACCTTACCATTCAGGAAAATAATATCACTGAACAGCATAAAATTAATGTAGCAACGCTTGACCTCAGTGCAGAGAATACCAATTTACGGAAAGGTCAAAAGGTTACAGTTAATATAGTCGTTAATGGCCTGGATGGACTTACAGCAGATAAGATGAATTTTAAATTACGCCTGGAGAATCTTTCTCCTCAAACAATTTCATTTTTAAAAGAACCCGGTAATGTTATTGTAAGAGATATAAATACGAAAGCGGTTAAAGATGGCAAATATAAATTTTCAACAAAGATAATTGCAATAACAACAGGCGCATTTACAGTATCAGCTAATTTAACAGCTCCTGAAAAAAGCGATTGCACAATAGCTTATGAAACTGAGTGGGCATCAATAATACAGCAGGAAAAAGACGGTAAGAAAAAATGTGAAGAAACAAAGGGTAGTGGACTTGATGATTGTTTGCTTAAATTAAATACAATTATTAAGGACCTTAGAAGTAAATGTCAGGCTGCCTACCTCGACTGTATAAAAAATAGGTGAGGCATATTATGTAAAGTGCCGGAAAAGGCGCCTGTCATGTTGAAATAATTTATATGCAAATCTCATAATTAAATCAATATAGTATCCCATACATGGTGTGGGATACTTGTTTTTGGCCCCACTACTCATCCCCCAAATAATTTAAAACTACCTTCGCAGCAGATTTTCTTAAGTATGACATTTAGTAATTTAAATTTAAACGGCCCCCTGCTTAATGCTTTGGATGAACAGGGTTATACAAACCCAACCACCATTCAACACAGGGTTTTTCCTATTGTAATGAGTGGCAGGGATGTGTGCGGCATTGCACAAACCGGTACCGGTAAAACATTTGCCTACCTATTGCCTCTTTTGAGGTTATGGAAATTCAATAAAGATAAAAATCCGCAGATACTCATCATTGTACCAACCCGGGAATTAGTTACACAGGTTGTAGATGAAGTAAAAAAATTAAGCACTTATATGAGCGTACTTGCTGTGGGTGTTTATGGTGGCGTAAATATTAATACACAGTGGAAAGATTTGCAAAACGGCGCCGATGTGTTGGTGGCAACACCGGGCAGGCTGTACGACCTGATCCTGAACGGAGCTTTTAAAACAAAAGCCATAAAAAAATTAGTGATTGATGAAATGGATGAAATGCTTAACCTCGGTTTCAGAACACAGATAAAAAACATACTCGACCTTTTACCGCCAAAGCGGCAGAACCTTTTATTTTCGGCCACCATAACCGATGAGGTGGAAACACTGATGAAAACTTATTTCAATGATCCGGAAAGAGTGGAAGCTGCACCAACGGGTACACCGCTTGAAAAAATTGAACAGACTTATTATGATACACCTAATTTTTACACCAAGGTAAACCTGCTGCATTTGTTGCTTACAGAGGATGAAACCATGACAAAAGTTTTGGTTTTTGTTGGCACCAAAAAATTAGCAGATGATCTGTATGAGCAACTGGAAGCAAAATTTCCGGGAACGGCAGGAGTTATTCACTCCAACAAAGAACAAAACCACCGCTTTAATACCGTAAAACAATTTCATGCAGGTGTGTACCGGTTTATTATTGCAACCGATATTGTGGCAAGAGGAATTGATGTTGCCGAAGTAACACATGTTATTAATTTTGATGTACCCGAAGTGCCCGAAAATTATATACACCGTATTGGCCGTACAGGCCGGGCCGATAAAAAAGGAATTGCCATAAGTTTTATAACTGAAAAAGAAAAGCCATTACAAACAGCTATTGAAACATTAATGAAGCGGACAATAACGAAAACAGAACTTCCTGCCAACCTGATCATCTCCGAAGAGTTAACAGAAGACGAGAAGCCAAAAGTTTTTATGAAAACCATCCAGTTAAAGGTTCCAAAGAAAGAAGAAAGCGGCCCCGCATTTCATGAAAAATCGGCTAAAAACAGCAAAGTAAATTTTATAGTAAAGAAGAAGGACAGGATGATGAAAAAATACGGCAAGCCGATTAAGCGTGCGCCCAAAAAATAATGTTGTAGGCAACCCTAATAACAGATCGTGAGAATATTAAAATTCATTTGGACAATAATGCTTTTTATCTTCCTGACAGCTCTCACCCAAGTTGGGGGACTGGTTTATCTGATTTCATTTGCGACACATAAATCCATCAACAAAAAAATTGATAATAAATTGCTTCGAGGTTCTTTAAAATTTATTTCATTTTTGACATTTTATTCAATCGCAACATTTCTTATAGTTCCTGTACTTGCAAAACCTTTTGGCAGGGTACCACTTCCTTTGACACAAACAGAAAATTTAAGGCCATTAAACTTTCTTACTTGTTTTCTCAATAGACACTACGTTCGACCAGAATTAAAACGAACAACAATTGAAGTTGCAAAACAAATGAACAGTAAATTTCCAGGGACAGTGCTTAATTATTTGGATGCTAATTTTCCTTTTATTAATGGCTTTCCTTTAATTCCACACTTAAGTCATAACGACGGCAAGAAACTTGACATTGCCTTTTGTTATATTGACAATAAAACGGGAAGGGCAACAAACGGTGTTCCTTCAGTTATTGGTTATGGCATTAGCGAAGAACCAGAACCCAACGAAGTAAATACTGCAAACTTGTGTATAAAGCAAGGATATTGGCAATATAGTTTCTTAATGAAAATTATTCCAGAAGGGAATAAGCGAAATTTTACTTTTGACGGTACCAGAACAAAAGAACTTGTAAACTTTTTTGCTTCAAACTCAACAATTGGAAAAATATTTATTGAGCCTCATTTAAAGACAAGGCTTAAATTGACAAGCGACAAAATTAGATTTCATGGTTGCCAGGCTGTTCGACATGACGACCATATACATATACAACTGTGGTGATAGGGTGAGTCACCCCTCAAGGGTGGCTAACCCGGTTAAGTAACTGATCGATTTACTCAAAGACAGGATTAAAAGCGGTGAGTCAGCCCCCAGCTGGTGGCTGACTCATTGGAGAAATTATTTAAATGTTCGCTGCTCAAACACCTCTTTTATACTAAAGCTGGATTTTCGAAAATTTTTTTATGAAAAAGAACGGGTAGTTTATCTATTGACCCTGGCCTGGGTTATTTGAATTTGCAATATCCCTGATCATCCCTAATTTCATAGCCGATATGCAACTGATCATCCTTATTATTTTTATTCTGGCCATTTTATTTACAGTATGGTTTTTACAAAAAAAGAAAACTACCATAACAGATCCCGTACCTCCCTTGCTTAAAAAAATATTGGAAGAGCAGGTGCCTTTTTACCAGCAGTTAAGCGAAACCAAACAAATTGAATTTGAAGAACGTGCCGCACATTTTTTAACGCTTGTAAAAATCACCGGCGTAAAAACTGTTGTAGAAGATATCGACAGGATATTGATTGCAGCCAGCGCCATCATCCCCATTTTTAATTTCCCCGGCTGGCAATACCGTAATCTGCACGAAGTGTTGTTGTATCCCGATTCTTTTGATCATGAATTTGAACAACAGGGCGAAGGCAGAAACATTTTAGGGATGGTAGGTACGGGAGCGCTAAATCATGTAATGATACTATCCCAGTTTGAACTGAGGCAGGCATTTGCCAATAAAACCGGTAAAGACAATACCGCCATTCATGAGTTTGTACACCTGCTGGATAAAACCGATGGAGAAATTGATGGCTTACCTGAATCGTTGCTTGATAAAAAATACATAAAACCCTGGCTGCAACTGATGCAGGAAGAGATAAAAAATATTATTGACGACAAATCGAGTATTAATCCCTACGGAGCTACAAACGAAGCAGAATTTTTTGCTGTAGTATCTGAATATTTTTTTGAACGGCCCGCTTTGCTGAAAGAAAAACATCCTGAACTGTATGCCTTATTGTTGAAAATATTTCAGCCTGCACAAGGCGCTGCATAATACAGTTGTTGATTTTACTGTAAAACATCAAGCATCTTCCTCCTTTCGTCAAATTCATTTTTAACCCGGCTTACTGTACTGTTCCTTTGTATTAACAAACCTGCAATAAGCAGTTTGTTTTATTTTCTAACATAAAAATTAAAGTCATGAAAACAATTATCGGTAAAACATTTGCACTGGTTGCTGTAGCCGCAACCCTGCTTTCATTTTCACCAAATTTTGGAGGAGAAGGATTTGAAATATCACTAAACGGAAAAGTTGTGCTGCAACGATTTGGCAAAAACATGGACGATGTTAAACCCCTTCAGCTCAGCCAGGCATCCCCCAACGATAAATTAACCATCAAGTATCATCATTGCGGCAAGGTTGGTAAAAACAGAACTGTAACTATTAAAGACGCACAGGACCAACTGATAAAAACATGGAAATTCAAAGATGTGGAAACAGCAGTTGGCGGTATGAGTTGTAGTGTACAGGATATACTGAGTTTAAAAAAAGGCAGTAACAATGTTTTTAAACTGTACTATTCATCCAGTGAATTGCCTGGAGGACGATTACTTACTTCGGTTGTTTTTGATAAAAACCTTTTAGCGGCACGCAAATAAAAGAGTATCTGTTTAAAAGTAATGCAACATGTACCTGTTCTGCCAGGGGCAAGTGCATGTTGTATTGCATCAACGAACAAAATACTTACTCCTTCAGATGTCTCAGATCAAATTCAGGCCTTTTTCCTTTCATATCTGCATAAAATGAAATGATCTTTTTTAGATCAGCAGTTTCATCATCACCCGGAAAAAAAGCTTCGCCAATTACCAATTTTTTATTTTCATAATCAAGGCCAATGGGTATTATGGGCACGCCGGCTTTTTTGGCGATATGATAAAAACCGGTACGAAAAGAATCTACCCGTTTGCGGGTGCCTTCGGGAGCAAGGCCTAAAATAAAAACATCGTTGCTGTTAAAAAGTTCAACAGCCTGGTCTACCATGCCATGTTTGCTGAAACGGTCAACCGGTGTGCCGCCCATTTTACGCAAAATCCACCCCAGCGGCCAAACAAACAATTCTTTCTTACCTAAAAATTTTGCATGATTAATGTTTAATGCATTTCGTGCAGCAAACCCAACCATAACATCAATCCAGTGCGTATGTGGCCCTACGGCCAAAACCATTTTTTTATATTGATAAGGAAAGTTGCCGGATATTTTCCAACCTGATATTTTCCAATATAGTTTTAAAAAAAAGCGGAGCATTTGAGTAAGTTAATGGATTTACAGTTGCGAAACAAGGCAATTTCCAACGGTTCACTTTGAATCTGATTACGGGTATGGAGCAATTAAAAAATAAATAAGTTAACTTACCTTATACCAACAGGCCCGAAGCCGGATAACAACTGCTACATGAATAAAACTGATTTACAAATTAATCAACTTTTTTCCATCCGCAACCGCTATGGAAAACAATTTGCATCAGAAAAACTGCATCTGCTCCATGCCATCAACATTAAAACTGTAAAAACCAAAACTGCATTACAATCTTTTTATACTGCACTGTTGTTTCTTATGGCGTATCCCGATAACAAAACAATTTATAAAACCGCCGCCGAATTACTAAAGCAACTGCAACAACATATACAGGCAAATGAAAAACTAAAATACAGTTTGTATAATACCGGCATTACCGGCACATTGCTTTGTGCTGCATTTAGTTTTGAGATGGTAAAATGGTTGAGGGAAACCCATCATGATGAAATTAAATTCATCAGTTTTGAAGCAGATGATGCAAAAATTCAATCTATACTTTCGGTAGTAATGTCAAAAACCGAATCAGAAATTTTACAGGATGCCAATGCAGAGTGGAAGGGCTGGTTAAAACAATTAAAAAAACCCGGTGAAGATCTGCTTGACCAGTTTATAGCCATTTTCAACAGCAGCGATATCAGGCCCGAAGTGAAAGAAGAACTCTGGAATACCATTGGCTTAAATGTAGAAATTAATTTTGTATCGCATTGCTGCCTGCCGCCATCACTTACGAAACTTTATTATCACCGGTCGTTTATCAAACAAAAAATAAAAAAACAAGAGCCATTTCAAAAACCTGTTTCGGTTAAACTTTCAGAAAATGAAGCGGAGCAGATCATTGATTGTGGCAGGATGATATTATTGCGTAAACTTCGAGAACTTGACCCCATCAGTTTTACATCTGCAAAACACGTTTCGTTTTATCATTTGCAAAGAGGTATTTCTATAGCATTAACAGGGATGGTGCCCGAACACCGTCATCCCATTGACAGTTACATGGGTTACCTGGTTTTTAAAAACGGGTTACCGGTTGCTTATGCCGGCTCCTGGATATTGTTTGACAGTGCCCGTATTGGCTTGAATGTTTTTGCTGATTACCGCGGCGGCGAAGCAAAATATATTTTTGAACAGGTGCTGCAACTGCATGCAAAAGTGTGTCGTTTAAAACGCTTTACAGTTGACCCCTACCAGGTTGGAAAAGAAAACAGCGAAGGTATAAACTCCGGTGCATTCTGGATCTATTATCATGCAGGATTCAGACCCTTACAAAAAATGCAACAGGAGTTGGCAATTGCTGAAGAGCAGAAAATAAAAACTCAAAATAATTACCGAAGCCCGGCCCCTGTTTTAAAAAAACTGGCAAACTCAAGACTGGAATTGGTATTAAACAAACGTGCAGTAAGTTTTGATGCAACCGATCTGAGCATAGCCTATGCAGGCATCATCACAAAAAAATACAAAGGCAACCGAAGCCTTGCGCACTGCGGCCTGCGGCCAGAAAAAAATGCCGTACAAAAATTGGCAAATATTCTGCAGATAAAAAATTACCAGGATGACAATATGAAATTCATTTTGAAGAGCTGGGCTGTTTTATTGCTGAGCAATGAAAAAGAACTGCGCCGCAACAACGCATTAAAAAAAATACTGAAAAAATTGTTTGTTTTAAAAGCAGGAGGAAGTGAGGAAGCATATATAACAACATTACAGCAGTCTTCAGTTTTGAGAAAATTTATTGAAGGGTTGATAAAAGAATATGTTGTTGATTGAACAGGGCTTTAAGGCTGTAAATTGTACATACATTTATTATATTCGTTATTGCTTTTTTCATTAAAACCATAAAACATGAAATCAGATTATGAAATAGCACAGGAAAATATCATTCAGCCTATAGCAGATATAGCGGATAAAATGGGAATACCCCGGGATCTGCTGATACCTTTTGGTCATCATAAAGCCAAGATAAACATCAAAAATTTTGATGAAGAAAAAATTGCTTCGGCAAAACTCATTTTGGTTACAGCCATTACACCAACAAAAGCTGGTATTGGTAAAACAACAACATCTGTAGGCCTTGCCGACGGGTTAAATAAACTGAAGAAAAAAGTAGTATTGGCTTTACGTGAACCTTCGCTGGGCCCTTGCTTTGGCATGAAAGGTGGCGCAGCCGGCGGCGGCTATAGCCAGGTGGTACCTATGGAAGAAATAAATCTGCATTTTACGGGCGATTTTCATGCTATTACTGCTGCCAATAATAACCTGGCAGCTTTGCTGGATAATTTTCGTTTTTATAACCGCGGTAAACCCGAAGGCATAAAAACAGTTTTGTGGAAACGGTGCCTTGATGTAAATGACCGGGTATTGCGTAAAATTGTAACAGCACTTGACACACCCAATAACGGGATTCCTTCCGAAACAGGGTTTGTAATTACACCGGCCAGCGAGATCATGGCGGTGCTTTGCCTCTCCGAAGGATTGGAAGAACTGCGTAAAAAAATTGACAACATTTTACTTGGATTTACTTTCGCAGGCGATCCCTTTACAACCAAAGACCTTGGTGTAACTGGTGCCATTACCGCTTTATTAAAAGATGCCATTCAGCCCAACCTGGTACAAACACTGGAAGGCACTCCGGCAATGATACATGGCGGGCCCTTTGCAAATATTGCACATGGCTGCAACTCATTAATGGCAACCAAAACGGCCCTGCAGTTTGGCGATTATGTAGTAACTGAAGCCGGCTTTGCAACCGATCTTGGTGCCGAAAAATTTTTCAATATCAAATGTCGTAAAGCAGGTTTACAACCGGCCATGAGTGTGCTGGTGGCCACTTCGCAGGCATTAAAACTAAGCGGCGGTGCGGATGCAAAAACAATGATGCTACCCGATATGGCGGCCCTTGGAAAAGGCGTTCGTAATCTTGAAAAACATATTGCCATACTTAAATCATTTAAACAAAAAGTACTGGTGGTGCTTAACAGGTATCATTTTGATACTGCAGAAGAAATTGCCTGGTTGCGTAACTGGTGTGCTGAAAAAGAAGTAGCCTTTGCGGTAAACGATGGTTTTACACATGGTGGCGAAGGTGCATTGGAAATGGCGCAGGCTGTTGTGGATATTTGTGAAGACCCATCACCACCAATACAACACACTTACGAACTGAGTGATGATATTGAAACAAAGATCAGGAAAATAGTAACTGCCATTTATGGTGCTAAAGATGTGGTGCTGTATAAAAAAGCGCAGGACATGATCAAAAAAATAAAAACACTGGGCCTTGAGCATTTGCCTGTATGTATGGCCAAAACACAATACTCTTTCACACACGATCCATTAATAAGCGGGTTGGATGGCGATTTTAAAATTGATGTGGATGACCTGGTGATAAATCAGGGCGCCGGTTTTATTGTGGCCGTATGTGGCGAAATGGTACGCATGCCCGGCCTGCCAAAAATGCCACAGGCAAATAATATTGATGTGGTTGATGGAAAAATAATTGGAGTGAGCTAAAAAAAACCACAGCAGAAATGCACAGTATGATAGCGGTATAAAGTAACTACTCTGTGGGTAAAACTATAGTATAGGTTTTTCCGGAGTTTACTGTTAACGATCTTCCTCTTAGCCAGGGATTCAGCCATTTCAATATTTTAAAATCGCTGCCATTATTGCGTGCAAATTCAATAAGATTTGGAATGCTCCGGGTAACAGTAATGGTCCTGGTTTTAAGGGGAGCATATTGTGCTGCGGCAGGGAGTTTAAATCCCAGTGAATCTGCATTGCTTAAAATTTGTTTAAAAGCCAGGATACGGAAAATATATCGCTGTGTTTCATCAGGTAAAATAAGTTCGTAATAATTTGTAGTGCCCTGGTATTTACTGCGTTCACCAAACCCGCCCATGCCGCAATTATACGAAGCGGCAGCTGCCGTCCAGTTGCCAAAACGTTCATAAGCTCTTTTTAAATACACACAGGCAGCCTGGGTTGATTTTGCAACATGATACCGCTCATCAACCGTTGCATTTACTTCCAGGTTATAACCCGGTGCTGTGCCTTTCATAAATTGCCAGAACCCGGTGGCACCAACTTTTGAAATAAGATTCTGCAGGTTACTTTCAGCTACACACATGTATTTAAAATCATCAGGAATATTGTTTGCTTTCAGTTGTGCTTCAATTTGCGGAAAATATTTTTTCGATAATTTAAGCATGTATAAAATATTACCCTGCTGATAATAATTAAATAATAATTCCCGGTCAAACTGTTCACGCACTTCCCAACGGTTTAATGGTACGGCTTCGCCTGCAAAACTCATACTTTCGGGTATGGATGGCACAGTTAAACCACCTGAAGGCAGGCTGGTTATTTTCTCCTGCCCTACAGCCGGTTCTTCATTAAAACCAAGTAATGTTAAAAAAGCAAAACAGGCAACTATGCCGGCCATAAACGTTCCGGCATGAATTAGTTTTTTCATAAATGATTATTTTATGTATGGTTTAAAGATCTGTTTTTTTGTAACAGGCAGCTATTAAATTATTTCTGCCACATGCCGGTGAATATTTTTGGCAAGCAGGGCTGTAGGCACATCATTTTCATCACCCCCAAAAGGGTCTTCAATTTCTTCGGCAATAAGTTCCAGGCTGGCCAACACATAAAACACAAAGGCCACTACGGGTATTACATAAAAGCCTAACTGAAATACATAGCCAAACGGCAGCGTCATCACATAAAAGAAAATGAATTTTTTAATGAATACGCTGTACGAATAAGGGATGGGCGTGTTCTTGATACGTTCGCATGCACCGCATATATCTGTAAAAGACTGTATCTCTGTATTGAGAAACAACAACTGCTCGCCGCTGATCTTTTGCTGTGCATACAATAGCTGCAGGTGCCGGTACATAAGCAGCGCTACCTGGTTGGGAATATGTTTTGCATGATCAATATCGCCAAACATTTGTTTGTGTTCTTCGGTTTCAAACAGCTCAACCCTGGTTTGTTCTTTGTGCAGGTGGTTGTGCAGGGCATATGCATAGGCCGGTATTATTTTGCGGAAGAAGGCCCGCTGCTCTGTTTCTCCTGCTGGTAACATAGCTTCAAGCTTCATGGCAAAGTTGCGGCTGTTGTTAACCAGGTTGCCCCAGAGTTTGCGCCCCTCCCACCAGCGGTCGTAAGCGGTGTTGGTTCTAAAAACAAGCAGCATTGAAATGGCAAAGCCCAGCAGGCCATGCATGAGCGGAATGTTTTTTACATAGTTGGTTTCCGACAACTTCCAGTAATACAGCTCCAGCCAGGTAATGATGCCGGCATATATGCAAACAGCCACGATGAGCGGCAACAGTTTTCGAAAGGTATCTGCTTTATGAAATTTAAAAATAAATGTGAACCAGTCTTTGGTGTTGTATGAGATCATGCAGCGGGTGTTTGCCCAAAATTAAGCATATGCCATGTAAAATGGCTATACAACAACAATGGCTGGAGTTTTCCGCCGCCGCTAATTAAATTTTGCCGCAAAAAATTCAACCAGCCTTTCATCGCTCATTTTGTTGGCTGTAGATTCTTCTGTTTTCACATTTTTAAACTGAGGCGTTTCTGCCAGGTAATGTATAAACTGTTCCTGTACCTGGCCGGTGCCCGTTGCATGCAGGTAAGTGGCATTTTGCAGGTGAATGGCTATTTCTTTAAAAAATTTTGCCTGCAACATTATTTTTTGATTATTCATGTTTTTATTGCTGGGGCTTGGCGAAACCGCTTCTCCATCAATATGTGCCAGTACTGTAAATTCACCGGTTTCGCTGTTATCGCTTCCTACCACGGTTGCATGTTGTGTATCCATCCATACACCAAATTGTTTTTGATTGTTCATGTTTAGTTTTTTAATGTACTGAATCAATAATCAATAACCGTACCCCGAATGGGAATGATGGTTTTTAGATCAAAAGAATGGTTTGTGGCGTGAAGCCCGGGCTTGCATGCAAAAGTTGTTGGTCAGGCTACCAACAACGGCGGAGACAAAGTCTCAAAACCATTGCATCCTCGTCAGAGACGAGGACGAGATGGATAGCAGCAGAAGGTTGGGAGTTTATTTTTTATTCCAATAATATTTTTTAAACCAGGAGCTAAAACTTTTTTTATTTTTTATATCCCATATCTTTTTCCCGCCATTAATTTTAAAATGATTTACGAGTTTAAAAGGCTCATTATCTACTGAATTGTCAAAAAAGAAACACTGATAGGCTATTTCTGCTGCTTCATATAAAAGCTCCAGAGACCGATAATACCTGCCTTCAATTTTCACTTCAGGAACATCATGCCCTTTTTGAGAAACCCTGAACTTAACCCTAAACTTATTGATTTCGGGCGACTCTGTTGATACAAAATATAAATACACTTTATATCCTGCTTTTGCAGCCCTTCGCATTATATCAAGATTTGAATCATGGGAGAATACGGTCTCAAATGTAAACCTCCGTTTATCTCTTAACATACATTCCCTAAGATAACGGGCCAATAATTGAGCTATTTCCTGGTAATAATGCCTGTTTGTCAACTTTAGCTTTACACCGATTAGCTGAAAACTCTTTTGCAGCGATTCCATATTAAAGACTTCTGTTAATAAGCCCGAGCTTTCAGCAAAACGGAGAATATCCCTTATAGTCGGACTGGTCTTATAAGAATAAAAAGAAAATTTATTTTTAAAGAGGGATGAGGCAATATCATCTGCATTAATATAAACCCCAAAATCTATTTTTTTGCCATTGATGACTGTATTTCGTACCGACTCAACAATGGTACTTTTACCCGAACCATTGGGGCCTGCAAAAACCCTCAGGCGAAGTTGATCTGGTGAAAATTCATTTGGCAAGGCAGGTTATTCTTGAATTTTAGAAATTCTTTCAATAAGCCCGTCGGCATATTTTTTTACAATCCACCCCCTGTTTGTGGTTACAACAAAGCCCATAGTGGCCATTGCTTTTCGTGCAGCCTGTCTTCCGGCTGTTTTTGCTTTATTTACAACAGTACGCTTTGTGAGATAGGCATAACCATCCCTGGTTACATGTGCAGATTTTTTCCTGGTAGCTGTTTTCATGTTTTAAAGATACAAAAATTTTGCCTACATAGGTAAGCTGTTAGATTGCCGCCTCCAGGTTTTTAACGTATCATTATTTCCGCCACCAGTTATCATCATTTTCATTTTCATCTTCATCGCTAAAACCATAATTATAGGGGTTGCCTTTTTCGTCATCATAGTTTTTATCCAGGTGATAGGGATAATATTTCATCCACTCATCGCCATATTTTTGTTTAATGTGGCTCATTTCAATTTTCAGTTCCCTGGCCCGTTCTTCTTCGGGGCTTAGTTCTTCATCAACAAAATCCGAAAAAAGTTCAGTATAAAATGCACACTGGCAATATTTGCCCAAAGCGCATTTGCCATGTTCTGTACCTGGTTTGCAAAGCTCAAAGAAACCCATGTGCAGGCGTTTTAATTTTGCCTGCTGATTAAAATTATCCCTGATGGCGGCATACTGAATACGCTCCGGTACCTGTGTTTGCAATACAAATGACCAGTTATATGCATCCAGCATTTTTTTAAATGCTTCCAAAACCTGATGTGCCTGTTCATCATTGAGCATGGCCCCGGGCGGAAGCATTTCCTGTGATATGCCCGTCCATTCTTCCAGGTTGCGGACGGGGGCGGTTTTATCTTCTTCCTCATCACTCATCCAGTCCTGCAATTCCAATTGCTTTTCTGCAAAAGGCGAGCTTACATTTTCGGTGGCGAACCTAATATCGGCGAGGAGCTGGCTGATATATTTTTCCATAACGCTGATTGTTTTTCTTCCGCTGCCAAAGTTAATAATTCATGCTCTTCATACAGCAATCCTTTTTTGTAAATGCTTGTTGATTTAATGATGTTTATTTTTTATTAGAAATATGCTGCCTGTTGGTTGGAGACCCCGAAAAAATCGGGACAGGCCAAACCGGGCTGAACACCGGCGGTGAAAAATAGTGTAATTTAGAAGCAATAAGTATTTTTATAAATGCAAAATCATTCTTTACTAATTTCTGTTGATGTTTTTCTCGATGAAAAAATGCTTAGCATTAATGGTGAGCAGGTATTAACAGAGAATGATCTGGCAATACTGTTTCAGGTAACCACCAGCGAACTGATAAAAAAAGTAAAGGCAAACAGCAGCCGGTTTCCTCCTGATTTTTTGATTGAATTAAATGACGGTAGCCGAAAAAGTAAATATGCATTTACCTGGGGTGGCATTATGCAGGTTGCTTCAATACTCCATACCAAAAGAGCTGTTGACCTGCACCTGCAATTGATAAGGTGTTATGTTAATGATGCAGGGGTTTTTGATAAATTCATTTCATAATAAAAAGTTAGTGGGGTTTATGTCACCTTATTAAGGGAAAGATTTGGGTATGCAGAAATATTTTATTGTCATTAAAAAGGCAATTCACCTTCAGGTAAGCCATGCTGTATATCATTATCCATATCCTCTTCAAAATCTTTGCAGGTGCAATACGCTTCATACGGACAGGAGGGAGGGTGGTACTGACAAAATTCAAAAGTGACAAAGCCGTCGTTTACAATGTCGGTCTTTTTATCTAATGTGCTTATCAGTAATTTGTATTTCATTGTTGCCGGCAATTCCTGCGGTATGTCAGCATCTAAATTCCAGGAGAACAACAGATGCCGGTATGCTTCATTAATCTCAAGCAATTGTTTTTCTGTTAATTTTTCAGGAGGGGGAAATATTTCTTTTTCAAGGCCACAGTAATAACTAAATGTATGCATGGGGTCATGCTCTAACCAATGTTCCACCTCTTCAAAATGCTGCCTCATTTTTTCTTCGTCTGAAACAGGAACAGAATTTGTCTCCGGTATCGGTTGATCAGGCCTTTGTGCATTAATAATATCGGCAAGCAGTTGGTTGATATATTTTTGCATAGCAGTAAAATTTTTCTCCGGCTGCCAAAGTTAATAATTCATGCCCTTCATAGAGCACTCCCTTTTTGTAAATGCTTGTTGATTTTATGGTGTTTAATTTAAGCAGGAAAGGTTCGTGGAAACCTGAACCAATGCAGGGGATTTAAAAGAAAATGGATTGGTGGACGAGATGGAACGCAGATTGAATTAGTCTGAACTGTCCCGATGGCTATCGGGATCGTTCAAACAATAATTTACACGTGCCCCTCGGCAAGCATTGCATCTGCCACACGAACAAAGCCGCCTATATTGGCACCTTTTAAATAATCAATATTACCATCGGCATCTTTTCCGTACTGGCTGCATTGGTCGTGTATTTTTTGCATAATCACTTTCAGGCGGTTCTCTACTTCTTCTCTTGTCCAGTAGAGGCGGGCAGAGTTTTGCGACATCTCCAGGCCCGAAACTGCCACACCACCGGCATTGGTGGCTTTGCCCGGCGCATACAGCACGCCGTTTTTTTGTAATACCGATATGGCTCCTGGCGTTGTGGGCATATTGGCGCCTTCGGCTACCAACCTGCAACCATTAGCTACTAGTAATTCTGCATCGGCTTCATCCAGTTCGTTTTGTACCGCACAGGGTAAGGCAACATCGGCAGCAATCTTCCATGGCCTTTCCCCTTCAAAGTATTGACAACCGAATTCTTCGGCATATTCAATAATGCGGCCGCGTTTTACGTTTTTCAACTCCATCAGGTAAGCTAGTTTTTGGGCATCAATACCTTTAGGGTCGTAAATAAAGCCATCACTGTCGGATGCGGTGATGGGAATGCCACCAAAAGCCAGTGTTTTTTCAATGGCATATTGCGACACATTACCACTGCCCGATATCAATACTTTTTTATCTTTTAAGGAATCGCCTTTGGTCTTCAGCATCTCATCTACAAAATAAAGCAGGCCGTAACCTGTGGCTTCGGGGCGTATCAGGCTTCCGCCATACGCAATGCCTTTGCCGGTTAATACACCGTTGAACTGGTTGCTGAGCCGTTTGTACTGCCCGAACATAAATCCAATTTCTCTTGCACCTACACCAATATCTCCTGCTGGTATATCGGTGTCTTTACCGATATGCCGGAAAAGCTCCGTCATAAAACTCTGGCAAAAACGCATTACTTCATTGTCTGATTTTCCTTTGGGATCAAAATCGGCGCCGCCCTTGCCGCCACCCATAGGCAAACCCGTGAGCGAGTTTTTAAACACCTGCTCAAAAGCCAGGAATTTTAAAACGCTTAAGCTAACATTGGGATGAAAGCGCAGCCCGCCTTTATAAGGGCCAATGGCATTGTTCATCTGCACACGAAATCCGCGGTTAACACAAAAGTGGCCGTTATCATCAACCCAGGGCACACGAAAAATGAGGATGCGTTCGGCTTCAATCATCCGCTCCAGAATATTGGCTTTTTTATATTCGGGATGTTTTTCCATAAAGGGAATAATGTTCTGCGCCACTTCATAAACAGCCTGGAGAAATTCAGGCTGGGCAGGGTTTCGTTTTTCAACCATTTTCATAAAGGTATCTATGGCCAACTCTTTGGTTGCAATCATACAGCAAAATTTAATCGTTAAACAATAGGCCCCGGGAGGGCCTCTAAGCAATCTATCTATAAATATATAATGTAAATAACGTAACTGCAAGCAATCGGCAAAATAGCTGTATCATTTTAACAGGGCTTTTAATTTCATTGTTTTCCAGCCGAATTAAAAAATATTGTTCTGTTTTTGGTTTTTGTACCAAGAAATGATCAAACATAATGATAGTGACGCAAATAAAACAGCCACGTTGCAATTGCCATAAATATTTTATACTTTACCCAGCCTAAAGAACTTATATCCTTTAAAATGCTGAAAAGATAAAAGCGGTTACCTGTTGAAACCATATTTTTTAAACTCAAATTTTAACTTCAAAACAATCAATTATGAAAAAATGGATGTTAGTATTTACAGCCGCTTCTTTAGTGTTTGCAGCATGTAACAATGAAAAAACAGAAAGCGGCGGCGGTGAAAAGGCTGATAAAAAAGCAGTAGCCCTTCCTTACACAGCTTCTTATTCTTCGGCTTTTGAAATGGGCGGTAACCCCGAGTATGTTGCTACCATATTGCAGGGTAGCTGGAAAGATTGGGAAGAAAACAAACTGGACAATATGAAAAACTGGATGGCGGATACCATTGTTGCTTTTCACAGCGATAATAAAATGGTAATGGGCTTAGACAGTATGATGGCCAGGTGGAAAAGGGGCCGTGCCGAATACAGCGCTGTAATTGATACGATACATGCGGCAATGTCTGTGTACAGTACCGATAAAAAAGAAAACTGGGTGCTGGTTTGGGCACAGGAGATTGGCACAAAACCAGATGGTAAAAAAGATACGGTAAACCTTATGGAAACATGGCGTATGAACAAAGATGGCAAGGCTGATATGCTGTTGCAGTTTGACAGGGCTACCAGGAAAAAATAAATTTAATGAGTAAATTTTAAATCCCCGCTGCTGATGTAGCGGGGATTTTTTTACAGGATAATTTTTACGAAACCTGAGTTTTGTGATTTGGCAAAATAAAATTGTTTAGCATCTTTTTATACTTCATCACATCAACAACTCTTAAAAAATTTCCCCGGAACTTCTTCCAGCATTGCTTCAATTTTTTTTGCGGCATTGGTGATAGATAGTCCGCCAAGATTGGTGCAGCGTAATGTATGATGAATCTGATCGCCAACTGCTTTCATAGTTTCTATTACTTCATCCAAAGGAATCAATTGCTCATAATTTGATAAAGCCATGTTGGCACAGGATACTGCATTGGTTGCAGCCATTACATTTCTTCCCAAACAGGGAGCTTCTACCCGGTTGCCAATAGGATCGCAAATAATGCAGTATCCTGTGCCAACATGGCTTTATCAAATTATGAGCAATTGATTCCTTTGGATGAAGTAATAGAAACTATG
>JANOVD010000082.1:0-6158 GCA_031417255.1 Chitinophagaceae bacterium | reverse complement strand
CGGCTTTTAATTCATTGATCTATTCGTAGTGGCCTGACACCTAAACCATCTCTGGCCACTATTAAGAATATTCTATTGCCAGAGCCCCCGTATATCAAAGGGTTTTTAGACATTTCGTAGTGGCCTGACACCTAAACCATCTCTGGCCACTATTAAGATAATTCTATTGCCAGAGCCCCCGTATATCAAAGGGTTTTTAAACATTTAGACATTTCGTAGTGGCCTGACACCTAAACCATCTCTGGCCACTATTAAGAAAATTCTATTACCAGAGTTTTAGTATTTCAAACGGCTTTTAATTCATTGGACTATTTGTAGTGGCCTGACACCTAAGCAACCAGCATGATGAAACTCATGTTTTAGTTTGATGAGCATCATTGAACACTAAGTATATTTTCCCAACTTTTGAGGATTAAAACAGATTTGTACAATGTTAAAACCGTAGCAGCATAAATGATTTATATGGCTGATGTAGAAATATCAAAACCAGGCCAGTTTAGCTATGAAAATAGATCCTGGATCAGGTTGCTGGAGTTTTTTAAGCAGGAAAATACACTGCTTAAAAACCGCCTGGCCGAAGTTGTTGACCAACAGGCCGACAGGGATTTTTTGGCACTGGCAGAGCAGTTTCAGAATAAGTTCATTATTAAAGACGAATTTATTGATGAACTGCGTCATGATATCAATAAGCAGTTACAGGAAATTGTAAAAACAGATGACAGCAGTACCAATCAAAAACTGATAAAAAAACAGGAAAAGCTCCGTAACGAGATGGAATATTTTGAAAAAAAATTTACTTCGTTGAAGAATGAGTTTAACAAATACCTGTCTGATTATCTGTAAAAATTAATTGAGCATGGATACCAGTTTCTTTTGATTGAGGATAATGATATTCCCGTCTTTTATTTCAATTAAATTTTCACTTTTAAAATCACTCAGTGTACGTATCAGCGATTCGGTTGCTGTACCGGCAATATTGGCCAGGTCTTCCCGTGAAATATGTATGGAGAATTTTTCCTGCGATTCCTGCTGGTATTTTTCCTGTAAAGTAAGCAGGGCATCGGCAACCCTTTTCCGCAGCGAGTTATAGGCCAGGCCTAAAAGCTGGTTTTCTTTCTCGGTAACGTTTTTTGCCAGCAGCTTAATAAATTTATGTATCATTTCTTTATTGCTGTGCAGTAAATTTTCAAAATCTTCTTTCGGAATAATGGCAATATCGCTGTCTTCAATGGCTTCGGCTGTTTCTTTATAAACTGTTTCTTCCAGTAAAGCAGTATATCCAAAAAAATCGCTTTCATTAAAAAGGCCAACCGTTAACTCTTTACCGGCATCATTTACCTTACATATTTTTACTTTACCTTTTTGTACAAAGTATAACCGGTTGGGGTGATTGCCTTCGGTATAAATTGCCTGTTTCTTTTTATAGTGATTGATATTTCTGTCGGCTGCCAGTTCCTTCAATGCATCTTTTCCTTTAAATTCATTCAGCATCTGGGTCATACCATCGGCATCAGCATTATAATTTTTGGTAAGTATTTCCCATTTCTTTAATCGGCTTTCCACTGCATTCAGCAATTCAATATCGCTGAAGGGTTTGGTAATATAATCATCGGCACCCATTTCCATACCCCTTCTAAAATCTCCCCGTTCGGCTTTGGCGGTTAAAAAAATGAAAGGTATGCCGGTGAGGTCAGGATTTTTATTTATCAGATGTAAAACGCCATAGCCATCCAAAACAGGCATCATAATATCACAAATGATCAAATCAGGTTTTTCATTCAAAGCCATTTCTACGCCTATTTTACCATTTTCGGCAGTACGTACTTTGTAACCCGCCAATTCTAAAATTTCGGCAGTATTCTCCCTGATCTCGTTGTTATCTTCTATCAGTAATAAGTGTTTCATATACGGTTTTGAAAAGCATGTTATTATTGGCTTTCTCTTTTTAAAGTGATAATAAAAGTAGTACCTTTTTCCAATTCACTTTCAAATTCAATCCGGCCATTCATAATTTCAATGTATTTACCAACAATGTGCAGGCCAAGGCCTGTACCCTGTATATTAGTAACATTGGTACCCCTGAAAAAGCGTTCAAATAAATGTTCCTGGTCTTCGGCCGATATGCCCAAACCATTGTCTTTAACCTTTAAAATTATTTCATCTTTTGTTACATTGCTTTTAACTTCAATTAAACTTTCTTCAGGCGAAAATTTTATGGCATTTGATAACAGGTTGGTAATTACATTGCGAAGTAAAGCAGGATCAGAATAAACCATTTCTTCGCCGGTATGGCTGTAAACAATTTGCTGATTGATTTTTGCTATGCTTTCCATTTCGCTGCAAAGTGAGGAGAGCAGTTCTTTAATATTATAGTTAAGATTGTTGGTAGTTATTTTACCATCTTCAATTTTGCCGATAGATAAAAATTCGTTTAGCAAACCGGTAAGGTTATTTACCGAAGATTTAATGCGTAGAATATGTTTATTGCGTTTTTCCTGCTCCTCAGCTTCGGTGTATTTGGCTACCAGCGATGCGGAGGAAAGTATGGTACTCAAAGGTGTTCTGAACTCATGCGAAGCCATAGAAACAAAACGGCTTTTCAGATCGCTCAGCTCTTTTTCTTTGCTTAAAGCCTTGGTCAGCTCATCTTTCGAGCGTTCCAGTTCCTGCAATATATCCTGTAACTGTTTTGTTCTTAATTCAACCTTTTCTTCAAGTTCATCATTTAATTCGGCTACTTTTTTATTTATTTCAGATAATTGTTCCTTTTGCAGCAAAATTGCATTTTCAGATTCTTTTCGCAAAGTAATATCGCTTACAAATGCAATGGTAAAACTGCCTTCCGGCGTTGTATAATTACTCAGGCTTATTTCCACCGGAAATTCAGTGCCGTCTTTTTTAACCGCAAAAAGGTCTTTTCCCAAACCCATTGGCCTGGGCTTTGGTTTCTCAATATAATGATTGCGGTGATGTACGTGTTTGTTGTGATAGCGTGAGGGTATCAGGGCTTCAATTTTATTTCCTATTAATTCGTTTTGATTTTGGTACCCAAACAAAGTGAGTAAAAAATTATTCATTAAAATAATTTCAGCTTTGGTATTAGCAACCAATATGCCCATAGATGCATATTGAAACAGTGCTTCAAATTTTTCCTTCTCCTGTTTCATTTTTTCAGTATTCATATCAGGAATTAAAAATCATTTTGTTATCTCTAAAATTACAGTAAAGGGGTTAGATGCAACGAATAATTTAGAACTGACATTTTACAGTTTATTAAGAAAGGTATTTGGTTGTTTAAGAAATCTAACCGGAACCGGTGATTTGGAACGGGGCTGTAAAATAAGTAAAAAGTAGGAAGATTAATTGAGCGAAACCTGTTCAGCAATTTCAGCCATATCAATTCCGTTGTGGCTTTCTTCATAAACACAGGTTGTGTTTTTAATTAACAATATCTGTGGCGATTCATGATTTACAGAAAAATCTTCGGCAATCTTATCAGAGAGTGATCTGAATTTCAAGAGGTCGAGAAAATAAAAATCGGTGGAATCCGGCTGCTCATTTCTTTCCAAACGGTTTTTGGCCATACTGCTGATGGAGCAACGGGTGCTGTGTTTAAAAATTACCTGGGGCCTGGTATTGGATAATTCTATTATTTTGGCAAGCTGCTCAGCACTGTTTAATGCTATCCAGTTAAAATACCGGTTTGCCAAATTAATAGATTATCTTTTCGTTCATTGGGCAACCCGATTTACGGCTTGTAGTACAACTGCTGATAAGGGCTGTTACAGTAATTAATACAATTAAAGCAAGAATTATTTTTTTCATCATTTTCCTTTGGGGTTAAAAACTTATTATTGCAAAATTCTTTGCAAAGATAATTTACATATAGTAAACGGAGAAATACTAATTATTATTACATTGTGCAGCCAATAAAATTTAATAAATAGCCAACATTTGCCTGTAAATCATTCAATTAACCCAAAAAATACCATTGCGCTCATGTTAAACTTAACCCGTCCTATTGCATTTATCGATCTTGAAACTACAGGCGTAAGCCTGTCAAACGACAGGATTGTTGAAATTGCCATTATTAAGATATTACCCGATGGCAGCCGCCAGGTAAAGCGAAAACTTATTAACCCCGAAATGCCCATTCCTAAAGAATCGGGCGATATACATGGTATAACTGATGAAATGGTTAAGGATGCACCAACATTTAAACAGGCTGGCAACGAAATAAAAATGTTTATCGAAAACTGCGACCTGGGCGGATACAACAGTAATCGTTTTGATATTCCGATCCTCATGGAAGAATTTTTGCGGGCAGGTATGGATGTTGACCTGAGTACAAGAAAGATGATTGACGTACAACACATTTTTTATACCATGGAACCACGCACTTTAACCGCTGCTTACAAATTCTTTTGCCAAAAAGAACTGGTTGATGCACATAGTGCCGAAGCAGATGTGGATGCCACCATTGAAGTTTTACAGGCACAATTGAAGCGATATACAAACCTGGGCGATTCGGTTGAATCAATTTTACATGTTATTGGCGAAGATAAAATTGTTGACTATGCCCGCCGCTTTGGTTTTAATGATAAGGGTGAAGAAATTTTTAATTTTGGTAAACATAAGGGCAGAACCGTAAAAGATGTATTAAAGGCCGAACCGCAGTATTACGACTGGATGATGCGTGGCGATTTTCCGCTGCATACAAAGCAAAAACTAACAGAGATACTGAACCGGACCCTGTTAAAGAATAACTAAATAGCATTTGTAGAAAATATGTTGATAAGGCAAGCTTATAATTAATGTAAATTTGAAATGTTATTGAAGCATTACCATTGGAAAAATTAGTAATTATACCAACGTTTAATGAAAAAGAAAACATCGAAAAAATAATCGGTGCAGTTATTGGTTTACATGCTAATTACCATATTCTTATTATCGACGACAACTCTCCCGACGGAACAGCCGAAATCATTAAATTGTTAATACCACATTATAATGGGCAGTTATTTTTAGAACAACGTACCGGAAAATTGGGATTGGGCACTGCATACATTTACGGATTTAAATGGGCCATTGAAAGAGGCTACCGGTATATTTTTGAAATGGATGCCGATTTTTCGCACAACCCGGCCGATCTTGAAAATTTATATACAGCATGTAAAAACGGTGCCGATGTGGCCATAGGTTCACGTTATGTAAAAGGCGGTGCTGTGGCCAACTGGCCTGCCAACAGGATAGTGCTTTCCAAAGGCGCATCATTATATACCAGGATGATAACCTGGATGCCTGTTAAAGACCCCACAGCAGGTTTTGTTTGTTACAAAAAAGAAGTGCTTGAAGCGATAAACCTCGACGGGATAAGCTTTGTGGGATATGCTTTTCAGATTGAAATGAAATTTGCCGCCTGGAAACTTGGCTTTATAATTAAAGAAGTACCCATTACTTTTATTGACCGGGAATTTGGCTCAAGCAAAATGAATAAAGGAATTATTAAAGAAGGCGTGTTGGGTGTTCTTAAACTTCGCTGGCAAAGCCTGTTTAAAAATTACCGTAAAAAAGTTACCAATACTGATAATAACAACAGTGTAAGTTTTCATCAAACTGATGTAGTGCTGGATAGTAAATAGTTTGCTCCTGGTAAATTAGCAGCGGGCTACTGGTGCCCGCTTGTCGGAGACCAAGGCGGGGGCGTTAGAATAGCAGATTGCTTTATATTTGAAACAGCGAACACCCAAAGCGGCAGAAATATATGTCACCCCTTCGGGGTTTTTGCGAATATTTAATGGTTCAAGCTTTAATAATAGCATCCCTTCTGGATTATTAAAAGCGATCTTCAATCTTCCGAACATTTATGGGGTTTTAACCAGCAGAATAATGATTTTAAAACTAAACATTCTTTTTTAAATGCATCTATAGACCTATTACTAATTTGGACTAAATTATTTATATCATTTTTTTAATCAGTTTACCCAACATCATCAATCCATAATCTGTATCATCGTTCCAGGGTTTACCAAAACTGATGCGGATGCAGTTGGCATAATTGTTACCTGATGAAAATATTTTACCCGGCACAATGGATATATGATGTTTCATAGCTTCGGTACGCAGTTTAAAGGCATTTACTTTTTTATTCAGCTCCA
>JANOVD010000081.1:0-2476 GCA_031417255.1 Chitinophagaceae bacterium | reverse complement strand
GTTCCTCTTTGCCATGTATTTGCTGGAGGAATCGTTGAAAAATCTTTCAGGGCGAAATTTCAAACTCTTTCTTCAACGCACTACTAAAAACAGGGTAGGCGCTGTAGCAGGCGGTGCGGTAGTAACGGGTGTGCTTCAAAGCAGTTCGATGGTTTCGCTGATGGTGCTGGCTTTTGTAGGAGCAGGAGTGTTTACCATGAAAAATGCAATGGCTATTATTCTCGGTGCTAACCTTGGTACTACGCTTGACAGTTGGTTGGTAGCCACCCTTGGTTTTAAGGTGGATATAGAAGTTGCCGCATACCCTGTTGTTTTCATAGGGGGCATGCTTTTAATTCTCTTCAGTAACCGAAAGAAAATAAAATACATCGCATATTTTCTGTTCGGCTTTGGCTTGTTGTTCATTGGACTTGCCTTTATGAAAACTGCTATGGAAGAGCAGGTGAAGACCTTTGATTTTTCGCAATATGCGGAGATGCCGCTGGCGGTTTTTCTTTTCATTGGGTTTGTTATTACATCGCTTGTGCAATCAAGTTCGGTAACGATGGCCCTTACCCTCAGTGCACTTCATGCCGGGGCTATCGGATTTGCACCGGCTGCCGCTATTGTGCTCGGCTCCGAAACAGGCACTACCATTAAAATACTGGTTGGTTCTATAGGAGGTATCGTCGCAAAAAAAAGAGTGGCACTTGGTAATTTTTTTTTCAATGTCTTCCTCACCGCATTCGCTTTCACTTTACTGAAACCGATTTTACTTTTAATAACTGATATCTTAAAAATCAAAGATCCACTCATTGGTTTAGTTACCTTTTCAACACTGACTAATTTAGTCAGCATTATCATTTTTCTCCCTTTCCTCGATCCATTCGCAAAACTTCTTGAAAAATTTTTTAAAAACACAGATGCCTCAGCAGCGGCTTTTATCGGGAATGCAGATGTTAAAGAACCGGAAACGGCGCTGTATTTATTCAGGAGAGAAACGGAATATTTTATTCATAACTCCATACTTTTTAACTTGGCGCTATTTGATATTGATATCAAGCTGCTGCCTGAACATTCTGACTTCAGACCTATCAATGAGAAAAGAAGATTCTTTTCAAAAAGTCCGGAAGAAAAATATGAATTTCAAAAACAGTTGCAGGGAGAGTTACAGGCATTTTATGTATTACTGCGAACTAAAGTGCAGGATGAACGGTATGCACAGCTCAATCAATTAATTTCTTCGGTACGCAGTTGTATGCACTCGGTAAAAAGCATGAAAGATGTAACAGAGAATATCACCAACCTAAGCCGTTCATCAAAAGATATTAAGTTCAATTTTTTTACACATCACAAAAAGGAAACAGAAGATTTATACCAGCAGTTAAATTCCTTGATGGAGCAGAAAACAAAGCCGGAATTCGAAAAACTTAAAAGCATATTTACCGGGATACAGGATAGCTACAGTTCCTCTCTTAATAATTTTTACAAAGAGGCACAAAATGCCCCAATTGAAGATTTGGATATAACCACCGCACTAAATTTTAACCGGGAACTTTTTACTTCAAATAAAGCGATGCTGATGGCAGTGAAAGATTTTTTATTAGAGGAAAAAGAGGCGGATGATTTTAATGAAATACCAGTATATAAAACTTAAGAATGCAAAAATGAATCAGCAATAAAACCCTGGCAACAGTAGAACAAACCTTTTTTATTTAAAACACATGGAGCCACTAATAAATAATATCTGCAATAATCTTAGTCGGCAAACAAACTGGTATGTAATTACCGGAGGGCCAGGATCCGGAAAAACTACAACGGTTAATTTGCTTAAAGAAAGAGGATACATTACAACCTTTGAACATGCCCGGCATTACCTCGATACACAGCGATTGAAAGGGAAAACGGTGGAAGAGGTTAGAAAAAACCATCGGGAATTTCAATTGGGTGTTTTAGAAATGCAGATTGAGCAGGAACAGCAAATTTCGCCTGAGGTTCTTGTCTTTCTTGACCGTGCAATACCTGATGCCCTTGCTTACTATCGCTTTTTAAATCTTGTTGAAGATGAAAGGTTAACAGAGGCATTGCGTACTGTTTCCTACAAAAAAGTTTTCATTCTGGATTGCCTGCCATTGGTGAAAGATTATGCCCGAACCGAAGATCAAGCTGCTCAGAAAAAAATCCAAGCATTGCTTGTTGGGGTTTACGAATCTCTGGGATGTATAATCGTTCGGGTTCCTGTGCTTCTGCCTGAAGAGCGGGTGGATTTCATTTTAAATAATCTATGATAATGAAAACCAAATCAAAAAATATGCTTATTCATTCAACGCCTGAAAAAGTCTTTTCACAGTTGGATGATTTTTCCAAAACTGGAATGCATATGACTGAAAATTCCATGATGATGATGGGAAGTAAATTAAAACTTGAGCAGGTTTCAACCAATGCCACAGGCGTTGATGCAAGTTATCATTGGTTTGGAAAGATGATGGGAATGACA
>JANOVD010000080.1:0-10611 GCA_031417255.1 Chitinophagaceae bacterium | reverse complement strand
TCCCGTAGTATCGGTATCTCCGCCTAAGTTTACAGCTTTTAAAACTGCGGCGGCATAGTTATCAGTATTTAATAAACACCATAGTGAAGCTTCGAGTGTATGCAATACATAGCCGCCGGAATAAATGTCAGCTTCTTTTACCTCTTTAATATCGGCATCTAAAATCCTGCTAAATAAATGCAACTCTTTTAGGTTAAACTCATTCTTACCAGCAAAAGTCTTTACTGATTGCTGCATATTAGCGTAAGCAATATCTGATAAATAGCATAACATAGGTTACACTTTTTGTCGTAGCACAACATAGGTAACAGTTTTTACAGTTCTTTGACATAAAAAGTTGATACTCATCAAAAAATATGATGAATGAGTATCAACAAAGGCAAGAAGCAATTAGTCGTTATTTAGGTGGTGAGAAAATTTCAAAGATTGCCCATTCTTTAAAAAGAAGCCGCAAATGGGTCCACCAATGGATCAACCGGTTTAAACAAAAAAAGCATGACACCAATTGGTATAAAGATGAGAGCAAAGCTCCTAAAAATATAGTGGTAAAAACTGCCACTGAACTGGAGCAACAAATTCTAATAATCCGCAAAGAATTAATGAATGAAAAGATGGCTCAAATTGGAGCTATTTCTATTCAATATGAATGTGAACGAAGAGGTATAAAACCTATTCCAGATGTTTGGACAATCAACAGGATGATAGCAAAACATGGATTAAATAAACAGGTTTCAGTCCATAAAACACCCAAAGATTATCCTGAATTATTTTGGCATACCCATCAAATGGATTTAGTTGGGCCAAGATATATAAAAGGTGATGGTAAATTTTACAGCATCAATTTAATTGATATCACAACGCATAGTTGTTACGTAAAAGCGGTACGTACAAAATCGTCTGAGGGCATCTTAGAAGCCATTGCTTTGTTTTGGAAAACGCATGGTATGCCCGATGCTTTGCAGATGGATAATGAACTTGCATTCAGGGGCAGTAACCGCTATCCACGTAGCTTTGGAAAGGTTGTACGCTTTGCACTAAGCCAGGGTGTACCAGTAGTTTTTATTCCTGTTGCAGAGCCCTGGCGTAATGGTATCATTGAAAAATTTAATCACACCTATCAACAACGATTTTTGAAAGCATATACTTTTGAAAACTTAGAAAAACTAGGCGAACAAGAGCAGGCATTTATTAATTTTCATAATGGTAAACACCGCTATAGTTCGCAAGTGCATAAGACCCCAGATGAAGCCAAGGCCTTGCAATTAAAGCCCGCTTTATACAAAGGGATTATTCATTTGCCTTCGCTTAAATCCGATAATAAAATACCGCTTACTAAAGGCTGTGTTTATTATATTAGATTTATACGAAGCGATTTAAAGCTCTATTTACCCAACGAATTTTTTATAGTAAAAGATACACCAAAATACAGCTACGTTGTAGCTGAAATTAACATACACAATCACTAGTTAATCATCAGGCAAAACAATGAAATTATACAAGTTTTCCCTTATACTATACCAGCTATTGATTGGTAGTATTCTTGCCATATGTCAAAGAACTAAAATCTCAAACTGTTACCGATGTTGTGCTACAGTTTGGAGCCTTAACGGCCCTTAAGGGCTACCCTATTGTAGGGCAGTTCTTAAGGGTATTGAAAAAGTGTTACCTATGTTATGCTATACGACATTTAATAATTAAAAGCACCGAAAAAATCGTGTATAACTGCACTTTCCTGTTTTTCTGCTCCGGTAACTTTATTGTTGACCTTATCTGTTGCAAATCAATACCAATGTTGGCAGAAGTAATTTTTTGAAACCTACATTAATGAGAATAAATTCCAAAAAGCTAAAATAAATGCAGTTATAGCTAAAATTTTAAAAAAAATATTTTTTTGTCTTAGAAATATTACTCCTGCAAAACATAAAATTAGTAAGCTTACAACTTCAAGCATAAGTGGAAATTGCTTGATTTGTGGTATATAATTAGCGACTTCATCTCTATATTTTTCAATAAATTTGAAGTAATCTCTTTTTCTTAATTCTTCATTATTTGACCAAAATAAATTCCAGTGAATAATTTTAAAAATGCTTAAAAGAAAAAAGAAAAAAGCTATAGCAAGTAGAATGAAATTTTTTTTCATGTTCTTTGTTTTAATGTTATACTATCCACCAATACCAAGCAATAGTGTTACCGCTGCAACTGCTTGGTACACATCCGCTAAAACACCAAGAGTGTTGACATTGTTGACAAGCCATGTCATGAGCAAGGCAAGCAGAACTCCAATAGTAACAGTTTCCAGAATAGTTTCCACAGCAACCACACTGGCCACCTTGTGGCCACGCGGCTCTGCCTTGAGTTGTAAAAAAGTAAAAAGATAGTTTTTGATTTATCTCAAATTGATTGAGTGAAATTGCAGTTTCGTTTTGTAATGCCCCAAGATAATAGTCTATGCCAACATTTGATTTATCAGTTTGCTTTCTATTAATTAAGTAATTTCTGAAATCAATAATGTTGATAATAATTTCTTGTTCGCAAACGAATGAATTTATTGCGTTTTCATATCCACCAAATACCGTAAAATCAACATTGCCAGACCCATTTGTATCTCTTTCTGCTCCCATTAACAGCGATTTGAAAATGCATAAGCCTTGAAATACAAATGAATGAAGATTTTTTTATTAATAGTGTCTCTTACATTATTAACCATTTGTTTTAATGCAGCACTATGTCGCAAAAGCGTGCTATAACCGAATTGATTATAAATAGTTGTATATTTTGTTTTAAGTAGTATGGAAAGTGAATCTCTGTTTAATACGTTTGTACTTGTTAAAGAAATTGTTCCGTAGTCAGCTGGCTGATTTAAAAGATTGTCATTTATTACAATATTGACCTGCAAGGAAGTATCATTGTTTGATACTGACTTCTGGTAATTGTAGGAAATCGAAATTCCACTATTAGAGTCAATAGAAGTCCATTGTGCTTGTGTTATTAGCATTGAGAATAATAGGCACACTAAGGCTGATAATTTTTTCATTGTTAAATTTTTTATGTTGTTCTTCTTACCTTCAGATTTTCGCCAAACCTGTTCATTTTTTTCACCAGCAGGGTAGTAAGTTTAGCATTGAATTCTTTATGAATCGTTAAATTCTTATCTCCATTAAATTGAATGGTCATAATTGTTTTTATAGTTTAATAATTGAAAGCACCAAAAAAATCGTGTATAACTGCACTTTCCTGTTTTTCTGTTCCGGTAACTTTAGTGCTGTCCTTATCTGTTGCAAGATATGTTTTAACAGATGGTACTGTGTGACCAATATCATGTGATTGTATGATATTGGCCGTAACTTTTCCGGCTTTGTAATTGTCTTTACCCGGAGAATTTACCTGTGTGTATGGTTGTAGCATAAACTTAATTTTAAAAATAACTTTGTTTATAGGCCGCCTTCAATTTCCTGTTCCTGATTATTTAAATTGATGACCGTTTTAATGTATTACTAAAATTGAATTAATAAATCTGGAAAACCATTACATGATTATAATTAAAATTTACATTTTTCACATATTGCTATTCCATATTATCTGCTGCTAATTAATTATCATTGTTAAAGTATCCAGTGCCAGATAAGATTATCGTGGTAAAGCAGCCCATGTAATCAAAATGGCCAGTTCACAGACGCTGCTTTTCCCGGCAAGGCAGTGTATGCAACTTATACATAACTTTATACATGAAAAAGTTTGCATTAATTACTTTGTCTGTTTTCTTTATTCTCAGTTCACATGGTCAGATCGATACTGAAAATGTTTTAATCACTAATAATAAAAATATTGCCAGGAACATTTTTGAAAACGGAGATGTTATTAAAATGAGTATTTCATCACCAGACAGCAGCCTCAGTTCACCTTATGCATTAATTGCAGGAGGCAGCAGGGGTATTGGATTTGCCATTGCAGATGCCCTGGCAAAACGTGGGTATAATTTAATTTTAATAGCCCGTAATATGGATGGCCTTGTAGCTGCAAAAAATAAACTGGAAGCAGCTTACCCGGTTCATGTTGATGTATTATCCTACGATTTGAGTAAAGAAGAAACGGCCACTGCCATTGCAGCGTGGTGTACACAAAAAAATATTTCCCTTAAAATGCTATGTAATGTTGCCGGTCTTGGTGGCGATGAAGATTATTTGTCGTTATCGCTCGACAGCCTCAGGTATATGGTGCGGTTAAATATAGAGAGTGCCATGGCACTAAGCCTTACTTTATTACCATTGCTTGAAAAAAATACACCCGCTTATATTTTAAATGTAGCCAGCATGGCCGGCTTTGCGCCCATACCATCAAAGAATATTTATGCGGCTACAAAATCGGCTGTTATCTCTTTCAGTTATTCGCTGCGTTACCAGTTAAAAGAAAAAAACATCAGTGTAAGTTGCCTGGCACCGGGCCCGGTTTACACCAAACCATCAATTGAAAAAACTACAAAAGAACAATTGGGCTGGCTTGGCGATGCCATGTCGGTAAAACCTGCAAGGGTAGGAGAGGTAGCTGTAAGAAAAACTTTAAAAGGCAGGCCCATCATTGTACCTGGTACCATTGCAAAAATACTTTCGGGTGTGTTGAGGGTTCTGCCTAAAAGATTTGTTGCCTGGATATATGGTAAAGCAGGAGACAGAAGCAGTCGCAAATAAATCAATTCAGGGTTTTAATATTCTCATCCGGTAAGCATTCATGGCAGTGATGCCTAATTTTTTTATTAACCGGTAATTTACAAGCACACCAACCGGTGCGCCAATAACCGGAACCAACTGGGCCATTTTGGCAAGATCAATATAATCCCTGTATTCCTGTTGAAAATTGCGCCAGTCAAACTCGTTCATGTCTTCAGGTAAACTTTTGCGTTTTTCTTCCCAATCCGTCATCTTGATAAAAATATTTTTCCGGTGTACATCACTGCTGAAGGCCAGTTCAAAAATGTGCAGCAGGTAAACCCTTTCTTTATAATCATTTACATCAAACCCATACAGCGATGCAATATCAAACAGTAATTTCATTTTAAGTCCGATCAGTATCGGAAAATCGGCCAGGCCCAGCAGTATGCCTCCTGCACCGGTAATGCCGCCTTCTACCGCTGCTGTATTTCGGTACCAATCAATTTTTTTCTGTACGGCTTCTTCCCGTTCCTGCAGGCTGTTTGTTTGTAATGGATCTGAGGTTGTATATTCTGCACCCAGTAAAACACCCCGTATCATTTGTTTAATGGCAACTGTTATGGCTTTATGTATTTTTTCCGGTATCCACGTATTTATTTTTGTTTGAATTTTTTTTGAAAGATTATTCAACAGGCCGGGCCGCCGCATCATTTCCTTTTGCCAGGCTGACAGTTCCTTACAGGCCAGTTGTTCATACGTAGTCATATCACAATATCTGAGGTATGATTGATCTCACTGTTGCCATGATAAATTTTCCGAACATTATAGGTTTTCTTGTTTTGCGATTCATAATAAGTACGGATATTAATATCGGCAATAATACCGATGGTGATAAACTGAATACCTCCCAGCAAAAGCATCAGGCCTAATATCAGCAGTGGTTTTCCCCAAATATCCTGACCCATTATTTTTAAAACCAACAGGTAAGCATTTATTAAAACACCGATGCCAAAACAGATAAAGCCCATAAAGCCAAATAAATGCATGGGTTTTTGCATGTATTTACCGAAAAAAAACATCAGGATAAGATCGGCAATAACTTTGAAAGTTCTGCTGATGCCGTATTTACTTTTTCCAAAAAGGCGGTGATTATGTTTTACATCAACCTGCGTTATTCTTGCTCCCTGCATTTTTGCCAATACAGGAATAAAACGGTGAAGTTCGCCATATAGCCCAAGTTCATCGGCAATTTCTTTTTTAAAAACTTTTAACGTGCAGCCATAATCCTTAATGCGCAAACCGGTTATGCGGCGAATAAGTGCATTGGCAATTTTGCTGGGTACTTTGCGCAGAAAAAAACCATCTTTCCTGTTTTTTCTGTTTCCGGCTACCATATCCCAATCCTCTTTTTTTAATAACTCAAGCATTGGCGGAATATCTGTTGGATCATTTTGCAGGTCGCCATCAAGAAAAGCCACATATTTGCCCCGTGAATAATCAATACCGGCAGTAAATGCAGTACTTTGGCCATAATTTTTTCGAAATTCTACCAGTATTGTCCGCTCATCTGCATATTTAAGTATTTCTTCTTTGGTTTTATCTGTCGAGCCATCATCTACCAGTATCAATTCATAATCAATGCCAATCAATGCACTGCGTAATGCTTCAAGCAGCGGCTTTACATTCTGTTCTTCATTCATTTCCGGAATTACTACTGATAGTTCAGGCATATTTCAATATTATCCGGCAAAGGTAATACTTACATGTACAAAGTGTAAACTGAATGACCGGTTAAAAATAAAAGAGTAAGCCCAATTGCTTACTCCTTTTTATTCAGGCATGGCTATGCTTAATTTTTTGCATCGGCTTTTGGATAATTTGCTACATTTAAACCTAAAATTATATTTCTTGTTGCCCTCAGCATTCCATCTTTCATAGTAGTTTTTAAAACACCCGATCCACCTACCGGTTTAGCTCTTGTTCTTTCTTTTTCGGGCAATAAAGGGTCATCATCAAAAACAAATTCATCAATCCAGTATTCGCTTTTTCCGGGTTCTTTAATTGTGGGATGAATATGTTTTGGATTAGAACTGTTGGGATAAGAAGCCGGAACCAGTGTATAAAATCTGTATTGGCCCTGTGCATTGGTTTTTATCCAGCCACGGATATATCCATGGCGCCCGGCCCAACCTGTTTCTCCTCCTTTTTTTGGATAGACACCTTTCTGGTCGGTATGATACACATACATAACAATACCTGCTGCGGGGGTTTTACCATCGGGTTGGTATATAATTCCGCTGATCTCTAATTTAGGCCCGGCATCATTGAAGTCGGGAAGCGTATCAACTTCATTCAGATTCTCAAACGGGAGGGGGCATTCATAAATGGCTTCACATCCTTCGCAACGGCCACCAACATTTTGTATGGCTTCTCCATTTTTGTTTTGCTGCTGTGATGAGTTTTGCGAACAGGCAGAAAAGCTGAACAGGCTTATTATTGTAAGTGTGATGATTGAGATTTTCATGTGCGTATTTTTATTGTACAAATTTGGGTAAACAAAAAACACGGGAAAAATCATTTACACCAACGGAAATGATAGCTTGACGAAGGGAAAACCTGCAGTTCGTCAGGTAAAGTATGCGAATGCTGTAATCGGTATTGCCAACTGGAATTTGTACTTTTATTTTGACAAATGCACAACGCCACTTTTTTTATCCGATATAAACTGCATCATCTCATTACCTGGATGTTGGTATTTGGGCTGTGGTATTTTTTACGCTATGAAGATTATGCTACCGAAACAAAGGCTTTCCAGGTTACACTGATAAAAGTAACCGACCTGGCGCTGATGGTATATTTCACCAACTATTTACTGATACCCAAACTGCTGTATAAAAAATATTATTTTTGGTTTGGCCTTGCTTTTGTATCAATGATAGTAGTGAGCAGTACCATAAAAATGAATATCCTTGGCCGCCTGCTTGATAATCCGATATTACTGAACCTGGGTGGAAACCTGAAAGCAAGGCTTTATGACAATGTGATTCCGCATTTTTTTTTAGTATTGTCGGGTGTTGCTTTAAAATTGATGATGGATTATATACGCATGCAGCAACACATGGTTGAAATGGCAAAGGAAAAAGCAGAAGCCGAACTGAATTTCCTGAAATCACAGATCAACCCGCATTTTCTTTTTAATTCGCTTAATTCTGTTTATTTTCTTATCGAAAAAAATAACCTGGAGGCAAGGGATGCATTGCACAAGTTTTCGGGAATGCTGCGCTACCAGTTGTACGAGATGAACGGCGATAAAATTCCGGTGGAAAAAGAGATACATTACCTGAATGATTATGTTGACATGCAAAAACTGCGCAAAGATGAAAACTACGCAGTGGAATTTATCTGCGCTGCAGATGTAAAAGGCTTTTCTATTGAACCGCTGTTGCTGGTTCCCTTTGTTGAAAATGCATTTAAACATATTTCACATCATAAAGACCGGCGTAACTTTATTAAGATTGATCTGAGAATGAATAACAGGGCGTTGCATTTTACTATTGCAAACTCGAAAGAAGCTGTAGAAAAATCTACCGACAGGCATGCTGGTATCGGTTTGAACAATGTAAAAAGAAGACTGGAATTATTGTACCCCCAAAAGCATGAATTAAAAATTACAAATGAAACAGATACTTTTAATGTGGACCTGATCATCAAAATTTAATTACACACTGCATGACCATCAATTGCATCATTATTGACGATGAACCCCTGTCGAGAAAAGGTTTGAAGGAATACATAGCAGATGTAGATTTTCTGAAGCTGCTGGGCGAATTTGATAATCCGCTTCCTGCAACCGGCCTGATCGGCAGCGGCGAAGTGCAATTGCTTTTTCTGGATATACAGATGCCAAAAATTACCGGCCTCGACTTTTTTAAAACGCTTAAAGACCCTCCTGCGGTTATATTTACAACAGCCTATCCACAATATGCACTGGATGGCTTTGAAGTGAACGCACTCGATTACCTGGTAAAACCCATTTCGTTTGACAGGTTTTTAAAAGCTGCCATGAAGGCAAAAGATTTTTTTGAAGTGCGGCAAAAAAACAAGACAGAAACAGCGCAGGGTGCTGCAACGGATTATTTTTTTATTAAGGCCGATAATAAGCTGGTGAAAATATTATTTGAAGATATTTTATTTGTGGAGGCATTGCAGAATTATGTAACCATTCATACCACAACAAAAAAATATATCAGTTATCTTACTTTTAAATCGGTGGAAGATTATTTGCCTGCCGGCCGTTTTCTTAAAGTACATAAGTCGTTTATTATTGCTGCCGCAAAAGTAGATAGTATTGATGGCAACGAGATACGCATGGATCAGCACCGCATTCCCATCAGCCGCAGTTTAAAAGATGAGGTTACCGATAAACTGGTTAAAGGTAAATTCCTGAAAAGATAAGCAATGCAATTACTGCAATTTAACAACCGAACTTATAGTTCCCTGCACTTTATTTCCCGCCAACAAATTATTTCCTGCCGAAACTATGCTGCCTGCATTTTGCAGCCCGGTATCGTTATTTGTTATTACATTCCCCGAAAGCAGGGCCGATGTTTTTGCAGCAGCAATTATTCCGGTGCCGCAACCCGATATTTTTGAATTGGTTAAAGTTGCCTGCCCGGTCATTAAATTAATACCGGCATTTGTAAGTGCCTGAAACCTGCTGTTATCAATAATAACCGTGCTTGCTGCATTGCTGATACCAACAGCATCTGCGGCATTATTAACAGTAACATTATTCATTATTACCGTACAGGCTTCGGTTGTATTTATTTCAACTCCTCTTTGGGTAAAATTAAACAGGTTACAATTTTCGATGATCACTTTTTTGGCCGAAATAATTTTAATTCCGTTTATACCATTACCTGCGCCATTGATATTTAAACGACGAAGTATAACCACACCGGTTGGCCCGGCATTGATGATGACGCCGTTTGTTAAGCTGCTGAGTATAGAAGCAAATGTACCGCCACCATCAATGGTAATTGATTTGGTGATGGTAACAGCGCCATAACCACCCGGGTCTATGGCATTGATCTCTCCACCTGTTGCCGTTTTACTGATAGCGCCTGCAAATGTTTTACAGGGTGCCGTGCGGCTGGCTGGGTTAACATCATCGCCAACACCCGAAACCCATGTACGTGTTGCCTGCGATAAAACGGAATTTGAAATTGAAAATAATAGAATGCAAAAAAATAATTTGGTAAAAAGATATTTTTTCATAATGTAGTTTTTTATAAAATTATAATTTCATTGGCAGTAATACAATAGGGCGCATTTCAAAATGTAGCAGATTTTTACCAGCGCAGAGAAAAGGAGAAGCAGAGTTTACGCTGAGAATCTCTGCGATAACTCCTTATCTCATTTTCTCTGCGTTAAATTTTGCAATTATTGCCTGTTAGTTTAGCTACAATTAGAAATGCAACTATGCAATAGCTTAAAAAAAGTAAAATTTATATAAATCCAACTTCTACGCCGGTACTAATGTTATAAGTATCTGTAGGTATGCCGGCAGCAGCCAAAGCATCGTATTGGTAATTACTATTTATAACAACCGATATTCTTTTACTGTTTTACTTGGCGCAGATATGCAGCTTTGGTTTTGTTTAAGGGTATCTGTGCTATTATAAATAGCTTTTAAATAAAAGATTTCCGAGGCTTTAATTTTTGAGAATATAATTTGGCACAGATACGCCTGGCTACAGTTCCTTTGCCACATATCTGCGCCAGTATGGGGACATGCTTTATTCTTTTTAATTAAATTAAAAGGGTAAAAGGCATCATTAAAGCTCAGACCATTGTTACTCACTCAAAGGAGGTGGGTCAAAATGCCGGAATGTCAGTGGAATCAATGTATCCCCTCCACCAACCCCTTCTTCCTCAGTTCCAAATAGGATTTCATCTTTGTAGT
>JANOVD010000079.1:0-8837 GCA_031417255.1 Chitinophagaceae bacterium | reverse complement strand
AAGAAAAAGCAGGCGTAATAACAAATTCATTGGTCTTATAAAAACCAAGGCCGGCGGGGTTTACAAAGGTTGCATTAATGTCGCCTCCCAACGAACCCATTACGCCGCCAATGGCCATATTACGTGCCGTGCCGTTTTGCGGATAAAAAGAATACCGTATGGCATCTTCGGGAACCTGTGCGTAAATTAAACTACCCGTAAATAAAAAGGAAAGGAGTAAATATATTTTCATTGAATAATTTTTATTAAAAATTAAATGAGTACCTGGTTAACCGAATCTTTATTTTTTTGAACCACATAGGAACATAGAAACATAGTTTTTCACATAGAATTCTATGCGTTTCTTCCTATTGTGTACTATGTTTCTATGTGGTTCCATTTCTGGTAGTCATTAAAAATTATATTCTCAAAGATTCTTCTAAGAGAAGGAAGAAGTTATGGGTGGAATTTTATCCTCCTCTTTTTGGCCTGCTGTTAGAATTTCCAGAACTGCTGCTGCTGCCCGAAGACGAACTTCCGCTGCTGCTGTTGTTTGATGAAGGCGAATAAGTTCTTGTATTGTTTGATGATGGGGTGCTTGGCGTTGGTTCAATCGTTTGCCTTAAAATATTGCCAACCCTGCTGCCGCTTCGGTTACTGTTATTATATTGCGAAGTAGGGTTTGCCCAGGTTACTGTGCCCGAAGTTTTTCCGGCAGCAACCCTGGTATTATAACCATTGTAAGCATTCAGGTTTACCTTGCGTGGTGTTGTATTTACCGGGGGCGTTGTGGTATAGATGGCCCATGGGTAATAGTATGGATTATAATAGTAGCCATAATTATTTTTATTGCAGGTAGCATAATAATACGGGCTTTTGCGGTATTCATAATCTTCCCTGAAATCACGCCAGCGCCGGTCACGTATGCCCATGGTTATTTCGTAATCATTTCCAGATTCATAACGCTCCTGTTTGCTATCGTCGTTTTGTTTTTCTTTTTCCTGCACAACCCTGGCAGGAGAATAATAAACATCATCAGGTGTTTGTCCGCTTTTATAAGCGGTGCTGCAACTGCTGAAAGCGGCTACAGATAAAGCTACAAGTAAAATTTTTGATTGCATGGCGATTTGTTTAAAGCATTTAAAAATGAAGTTACTACTTTTGTGCAGTTTACAAGTACTTTGGGGCAACCGCATAACCCTTTATTATCTTGACAATAAAGTTATACTGTTCGTTGTTAAAGCAGTGCTAAAAGAAGTATTGGTCTGACGCCCTCGTAAGATCAATATGAAAAGAAGGAAAATGGTCAGACGAGGGCGTCAGACCATCTAAAAAAAATTAAATGAGTAAAGAATTAACATCAAGAGCCGAAGATTATTCGCAATGGTATAACGACCTTGTTATAAAAGGCGGACTGGCAGATCATTCGGCCGTGAAGGGCTGTATGGTTATTAAACCTTATGGTTTTGCCCTATGGGAAAACATGCGTGACCAGTTGGATAAAATGTTTAAGGATACAGGCCATGTAAATGCTTACTTCCCTTTGTTGATACCAAAAAGTTTTTTAAGTAAAGAAGCTGCACATGTGGAAGGCTTTGCCAAAGAATGTGCTGTGGTAACACATTACCGCCTGATGAACGATCCAAACGGAAAAGGTATTGTAGTTGATCCCGATGCAAAGTTGGAAGAAGAACTGATCATTCGCCCTACATCCGAAACCATAATCTGGAACACGTATAAAGATTGGATACAATCATACCGTGACCTGCCTTTATTGATAAACCAATGGGCCAATGTGGTGCGTTGGGAAATGCGTACCCGTTTGTTTTTACGCACTGCCGAATTTCTATGGCAGGAAGGACATACAGCACACGCAACAAAAGAAGAAGCTGTTGAAGAAACCGAACGCATGCTTGGTGTGTATGCCGATTTTGTGGAAGAATATATGGCGGTGCCTGTAATTAAAGGTGTTAAAACAGCCAGCGAACGTTTTGCAGGTGCGGTTGATACCTATTGCATTGAGGCTATGATGCAGGATGGAAAAGCATTGCAGGCCGGAACCTCACATTTTCTCGGGCAAAATTTTGCAAAAGCTTTTGATGTAAAATTCAGTGATAAAAATAATGCACTCGATTATGTGTGGGCAACTTCATGGGGTGTATCAACCCGGTTGATCGGTGCTTTAATTATGGCACACAGCGATGACCAGGGATTGATACTGCCGCCAAAAATTGCACCCTTCCAGGTTGTGATTGTTCCTATTTATAAAGGAGAAGAAAGCAAAGCGCCCATTGATGCTAAAGCAAATGAAATGTTGAGCCAGCTTAAAGCATTGGGTGTAAGAGCAAAGTATGATAATAATGATAACAGCCGTCCCGGCTGGAAATTTGCCGAGTACGAATTAAAAGGTGTACCGGTAAGGATTGCCATGGGCCTGCGTGATATGGAAAACAATGTAGTGGAAGTTGCCCGCCGCGATAGCAAAGAAAAAAACAGCATGCCCATGGAAGGGCTTGCAGACAATATTGTTAAACTGCTGGATGAAATTCAGCAGAACATGTACAACAAGGCGCTTGCTTTCCGCACAGAAAAAATGACCAATGCCGATAACTGGGATGAATTTGTAAAACTACTGGATGAAAAAGGAGGATTCATATCAGCTCATTGGGATGGTACTGCCGAAACTGAAGAGAAGATAAAAGACATGACCAAAGCTACCATACGCTGTATTCCGATGAATAATAAACTGGAGGATGGCAAATGTATTTTAACCGGAAACCCAAGTGTGCAAAGGGTTTTGTTTGCAAGGGCCTATTAAATCTTTAATCCGTTAATCCGTTAATCCGTTAATCCGTTAATCAGTTATTTGGTTAATCCGTATGCGATGATTAGTTAATTTGTAAATTTAAACATCGCTTGATGCTAAACTTAATTTTATGGATTATACTTTAGAAAAACTGGAAGTCTATCAATTATCTGAAGTTTTTTCTGATGCCATTTGGGATATTGTAATGGATTGGGATAATTTTCGAAAGGA
Source organism: Chitinophagaceae bacterium (assembly GCA_031417255.1). Lineage (GTDB taxonomy): Bacteria > Bacteroidota > Bacteroidia > Chitinophagales > Chitinophagaceae > Ferruginibacter. Next base: position 5,821 of record JANOVD010000079.1, on the reverse strand, counting down.
TACTATTGGTAAGCAGATTGTAAGATCTGCGGATTCCATTTCAGCAAATATTGCCGAAGGTTATGGAAGATACTATTACAAAGAAAGTAAACAATTTTTCTTTTACTCAAGAGGTTCGATTCAGGAAACCAAATCCTGGCTATCAAAATGCAAAAGAAGAAAAATAATTGAAATAGCCAGGGCAGAGGAATTATTAAATGAGGCGGAAAAGATACTGGCTAAACTCAATGGCTACATAAAATTCATTGCAGCCTCACCCAAACACAATAAAAAAGATTAAACCCGAATAGTCCCACGGATTAACGGATTAACCAATTAACGTATTAACGGCAGAAATGACATTTTATCTTTTAAATATTACCAGTTGGCTTGAAACCCACCAACTGCCCTGCATGTTTAAAGCAGTTACTCATTTTAATTGCCCGGGATGTGGCATGCAGCGGAGTTTTGTTTTACTGATGAAGGGCGATATCACAGGAAGCTTTTTTATGTTCCCTGCATTAATACCCATTATTTTAATGTTTACGTTTTTATTTTTACATTTAATGTTTAAAATTAAGAACGGGGCAACCATTTTAAAATATACTTACATTTTATCTGTAGTTATAGTAATGGTAAGTTATATTTACAAATTAGTATTTACCAAAACGCTGTAAAATGGCCGATCAAAACAGGGATTATTTAAGCAACAGTAATTATAATACCAATTCGGCCCAGTTGCCCAATGCAACAGCTACATTGGTTTTAGGAATTTTATCCATTGCTGTTTGTTTAATCTGCGGTATCATTGCGCTGGCCATTTCAAACAAGGATGTTGCCGCATACAGGGCCAATCCTGAATTATATTCCGAAGGTTCTTACAATAACATCAAAGCCGGCCGTATTTGTGCCATTGTAGGCATTGCCTTACAGGGACTCGGTATAATCATATACATTATTATGGTTGCATTTGTTGTATCTTTTGCAGAAAACATGCGGTAACCACTTTAACACCTAAACCAAAACAATTTTTATGAGCGATCAACAAAATTTCAACTCATCGGGCAACCAACCCTCAAATTTGCCTAACGCAACAGCATCTCTGGTGCTGGGTATCATTTCAATCGTACTTGCATTCTGTTATGGAATTGGAGGGGTAATATGCGGCATTATCGGATTGGTACTTGCCAATAAAGACCGTAAGTTATACCAGGCTACGCCTGAACTGTATTCTTCTTCAAGCTACAGTTCGTTAAATGCAGGCAGAACCTGTTCCATCATCGGGCTCATACTAGGCAGCCTTATCCTGTTGGTGATAATATTTTATTTTATCGTTTTTGGAGCTTTATTTATGGAAGCATTCCGCAGCGGCTCTAATTATTAATTGTTTCATTTAATAAGTAACGGGCTTTCAATCTGAAAGCCCGTTACTATTTTTATTGTCTTGAAAACATTATTCTTTCGTCGCTAAATAATTATAATCTTCCAGCAGCTTTTCCAAAAACTGGTCAACATGCATATCGGTATTTATATGCAGCACTTCCTTTATTTTCATGGCAACCCGGTTACACATATCATAGTTGTTTCTTTTTCCGGCCTGTGTTAAAACGCCTTTGATGGTGTTAATATCACGATCGCTCAGCCGCATTACATCCGGAAACATCACTTTATAATCTGTTTTATCAATCTGCATAAAAACCGTATCGGCAAGCGTGAGAGACGATTTGGTATTTACTACAACTGTGCCGGCAGCCAAATCGCCCAGGCGCTGATTTTTGTTGGTTACTGCAATGATGATGACCACAGCAATACCAAGCAAACCGGTAACAAAACTGTAGCCCACCACATTCCAGTTTGAAAAAGCAATATAGCCGAATAAAAAAGGCCATTCAAAAAACCGGGTTATCCAGCGCAGCAGGTATTGGCCAAAAGTTGGTTCGCCGCCCTCCAGGCTTATGACCCTGATGGCCAGTATTTTTTTACCAATAGTTTGTCCGTTAAGCCATAACTCGGTTAAAAAAGAGTACAGCAACATGGGTACCGAAATGATCAGGATATCCAGGCCCAGATTTTCATCCCAGTTTAATAAAAGCCCGTCATACAGTACAAATTTCATACTGTACAGGTAAATAACAAGTATGCCAAAATCGATAAAGTAAGCCAGCAGCCGCTTATGAAACTCTGCAATTTCAAATTCCAGATCAATATTAAAAGCGGTACCAATTTGTATAATGCCCATGGATGCAAAATACATAATTGAATGTAACGGCAGTATCAAAACCTGAATAATTCTTTATTGTCTCGTATGCCTGAACCACATAGAACTTAGTACACATTAGAAAAACACATAGAAATGCTATGTGAAAACCTATGTACCTATGTTACTATGTGGTTCAGAATGAATACTCATAAACTTTGTACTAAGAATTACCCCAAAACATGAATTTTTTTATTAATTAAAAAAGCAGGAATTTACAGGCTTAATTCTAAACCTGTAATTTTTTGAGATGAGGGAAGCGATGTTTATTAAAAAGAATGCTGATAAATGGAATAAGTACCAGCATTCGCCAACCGATAACCCGGACGAAACAGCCGAACGCTTTATTAACCTCATTGATGACCTGAGTTATTCAAAAACATTTTACCCCCGGAGCAAAGTAACCCGTTGGGTAAATGGTATAGCTGCAGGCATCTATCAAAGTATTTACCAGAATAAAAAAGAAAAATACAGCCGCATTTTTCAGTTCTGGAAATTTGAACTGCCATTGCTTTTTAAAAGATACCACCGCATTTTTTTATTTACCACCATTGTATTTGTATTGTTTGTAGCTATTGGTGCTTTTTCACAAAAAGAAAATCCCGACTTTGTAAGGGGCGTAATGGGCGACGAGTATATGGATATGACAGAAGAGAATATTGAAAAGGGCGATCCGTTTGGTGTGTATAAGGATGGCAATCCTTTTTCGATGTTTGTAAGGATAGCTTACAATAATATAAGTGTTGCATTTGTTGCTTTCATAGGTGGGTTTACACTAGGCTTTCTTACATTGTTTAAATTGTGGCAAACCGGTATCATGGTAGGCTCTTTTCATTATCTGTTTTTTGCAAAAGGTTTGGGCCTGCAATCTGTATTGGTTATCTGGATACATGGTACACTGGAACTTTGGGCCATTGTGATAGCTGCTACAGCAGGGCTTATCCTGGCGGCAGGTATTTTATTCCCGGGTACTTATTCCAGGGCGGTATCTTTTAAAAGAAATGCAAAAGATGCGGCCAAGGTTTTAATAAGCCTGGTACCCATTTTTATTGTTGCAGCTTTTTTTGAAAGTTATGTCACGCATTTAATGAGCCAGACTTACGATAAGACAAATAACAGCGGTTTGCCTGTTTGGGCAAGCGTTACCATCTTATCTGTTTCATTTGCCTTTATCATCTGGTATTTTGTTATCCTGCCCATCCGTTTACATAAAAAGGGATATTATATTCAACCCGATGGCATCATCAACCGGTTGAAGAATGAAGATGCGTAAAATTATTTCCATATCGTTTTTACTGATAGCATTTTTATCTGATGCCGCGGCGCAGAAAAAAATCATTTACCAGGATACATCTTTATTACAGCAGGATGAGCCGGTTGAAGATGTACAAATAGTTGAAAGTCCCGTGGAAAACGAGGTTGATGAAGCTGCACAATCATACGAGGAGGAATATACAGATACTGTTTTGTATCGGAATAATTTATACCTGCCTTACGACTCGGTGCAAAGCTGGACAAATTTAAAAGAGTATGCCTATACAAAATACCTCGACAGCCTGTTAAAAAACCGTAAGAAAAAAGAATTAAAACCGCCACCACAGCCACGGGGAGAGGGTATATTAAACGGCATACTCAATTCAGGGTTTGTTAAATTTCTTTTCTGGACAGTGGTTATTTTATTTGTACTCTTCATCATTTACCGGTTGTTTTTGGCTGATGGGGCATTTAAGCGAAGATCAAAATCTGCAAAAAATACCGAAGCCGAAGTGGCGGAAGAAGTAATAACCAGGGAAAGTGACTTTGATGCATTGATCAGGATTGCGCTGCAAAACGGTAATTATCGCCAGGCTGTGCGATACCAGTATTTACGAACCCTGCACAACCTGGCCGATAAAAACTTTGTTGAACTTGCGCCGGATAAAACCAATTTTCAATACGTACATGAAATAAAAAACCGTAATCATCAACAGGATTTTGCAGCACTTACTTTACACTACGAATATGTTTGGTACGGCGAGTTTAATATTGAAAAAAATATTTATCAAAAAATTGAAAATAATTTTATCAGCTTAAATCAAAAATTATAAAATAATAATTGAAGCATAAGTTTACACATATTGTTTTGTTGATAGCAGTTGCTGTTTTGTTCAGTGCCTGCCTGGGCGGCGGCAGCAAAATAAAACTACCATCACTGATTGAGAGTTATTCTAAAAATGATAAAAAACCATTTGGGGCTGATATTGCCTACCGGCAGATTGAATCCATGTTTGATGCCAATATCATCCGTGATAAAAAACAATCGTTTAAAAAAACCTGGCAAAACATCAGCGATACCGGGGCACTGTATATCTGCATTGCCTCAAGATTGTTTGTAAATGAAGATGAAGCAGAAGCCATGATGGAATTTGTAAGTGCCGGTAACAGCCTTTTTATTTCGGCAGCATATATTGATGATATTTTACTGAATAAAACCGGTTGTAACCAGGTATATACCAGCCCTGCGGTTGAAAGGGTTTTTGATGTAATGAAAACAACAGGCGTAAATAATATTGCACAACCCGATATTAATTTCAATTATTATTACCATCCTTTTCAGAATTATTTTACGGATATTGACAGTACCAATACCCGTGTACTTGGGTATAACGATAAAAAATTACCCAATTCCATTGTTCACTTTTATGGAAAAGGAAAACTGTTTCTGCATTGCGAACCCCGTACATTCAGCAATTATTTTTTGCTAACCAATAATAATTACGCCTATTTAAAAAATGCATTTGCCTTTACCAATGCTGAACCTGAGCATGTGTATTGGGATGACTATTATCATAAATTACGTTATCGGAAAAATTCAGATTCAAATTCAAATTCAAATTCTGATAAAGGGTTCTCTAAATTCAGCGAAATCTTGAAGCATCCGTCTTTGCGGTTTGCATTCTGGCTGGCACTTATTTTATTGTTGCTGTATATACTGTTTGGCGGCAAACGTGTGCAGCGCATTATTGAGCAGCTTAAGCCCAATGAAAATACCACCGTTACATTTACCGAAACCATTGGCCGTTTGTACCTGCAGAAAAAAGACAATAAAAATATTGCCGACAAGATGATTACTTATTTTAATGAGTACATTCGCAATACCTATTTTTTAAATACCAATCACGTGAATGAAGATTTTATAGTGGTACTCAGCCGGAAGAGCGGAGTGGAAAAAGATAAAGTAGATGCCCTGTACCGCAGCATTGTAGCTACGCACAGCAGTGCTGTGGTAAACGATTACCAATTACTTTCATTACATGAACAAATACAACATTTCTATAAAAACAAAGCAAAGTAATTTTAAATAAAACAAAATCTGATGGAAGAAAATCTTTTTGAACAACGTGTTGATTTAAGCGGACTGAATAAAGCCGCATATGATATCCGCAGCGAAATTGGCCGTGTAATTGTTGGCCAGCATAAAATGGTTGATCTGCTGCTGATAGGTTTGCTTTGCGACGGACATATTTTAATTGAAGGTGTACCCGGTGTTGCAAAAACATTAACTGCAAAGCTGATTGCAAAAATTATTGATGTTGATTTTTCGAG
>JANOVD010000078.1:0-5586 GCA_031417255.1 Chitinophagaceae bacterium | reverse complement strand
CCCCCCCCCAGAAACTTAATAAATATTACTCATTGAGTTTACACCTAAAAAAAATTTTATTTATTATTAAGTTGTAAAAAACGCCGGTACTGCATATATATTTTTTTGATGAAAAAAACTGGGAAAAACCTCAGATTATTCTGTTGTTTTTCCCTTGTTTTTAAAATATAGAAGTTTCATCTTTGAATCGGCTATTTAATCCGTACCCCATGTAAAACATTACTGTAGTAAAATTTTTAAGATCCGGTTCACCAGCTGAAAAACCCTAAACAATTTTTTAATCTTAAAATTTTACAATCATGCCATTAAAAGATCTGATTCAAACCCAGTTGACTGTTGGCGATATTGACAACATCAACAAAGCATTGGATAATATCCAATCCATCATTTCCGGGAAGATGGTAAATCTTACACCCGACGAACGCCAGAAATATGGTAGTATTAATGAACAAAACAAACTGATGGTGAATAAGGTAAACGATGTACACAACAGCCATCCCCAGTTCAACAGTGCCAAAGTAGACTGGGCCGAGTTTAGTACCGACTTTGCCATACGCAGCACACTGGAAAAAACCATCAGCCGACTGCAATCACTTGCCGAGCAGTTTGACGATACCAAAATACTGCACGATAACGATAACTACCAGCAGGCGCTGGCGCAGTACAGCTATATCAGCTTCCTGGCCGACCAAAATGAACCGGGCATTACCACCGTTAAGGAGGATATTGCCCAGTTCTTTAACCGTACCGGTGCCGGAAGTCCTAATCCTGCATAATATATAAAAACTCTTTGCTTAAAAACCTGCTTTTCAGCAGGTTTTTTTTATTGTGCTACCCCCATTTTTGAGCTTACAAACCCCATGTTTGGGGTCGTGTAACCTCAATTTTGATGTTAGGTAACCTCATATTTGAGGTTGCCAACCCCATTTTTGAGGTGATGTAACCCCATTTTTGACGTTATACAACCTAAATTTTGCGGTTCAGGGCCCCATGCATGGGGTTCTCAACCGCATTCTTGGGGTTAACAACCTCATTTTTGAGGTTAATTTTCCCACCGGCCCTGTATATGGGTAGGTGCTTAGATTTATTTACGATAATTTTGTAAAAACCATTTTAATCAATCAAATATCCTTTTCAGAAATACCAGTTCAAGATGAAATTTATTCAGGCATTAACACTACTATTATTCGCATGTACGGCGTTTGGGCAAACACCTGTGCCTATGGCATCGCAACCATCGCTCACTTACACCGAAAATTTTACAGACATTGCAAACTGGACCAATAATTTTGCAGCGGGTGCAGGAGCCAGCAGATTTGGGTCTGTAGCAATTGGTGGAGCAACCGCTATTCCTTCTGCAACACGAATTACAGTAGCAACATCCACATTTCAAATACCGCCATCCAGTTCGGGAGGTTTACATAGAGGAACTGATCAAACTATTCCAACTACTTCAATCGTTTTGTTATCTACCGGAACTTCAGATAATACTACCTCGGCAGCCATTGATCTGTTTTTAGATTTTACCGGCGTTGATGCTGGTACCATCAGTTTTGACTGGGCAACTGTTTTTAATTCAACAGGTAACAGAAATGGTTCATTAAAAGTTTATGCAAGTACCGATGGCTCAATTTTTACAGATGTTACAGGTGCATTTGTAACAAATTTTACTAACAATGTTGTTGCTTCCGGTAGTATTAACAATATTGCATTGCCGGTAAGTTTCAATAATTCAGCAACCGCAAGGCTTCGTTTTTATTATCACAACGGCACAGGTGGTTCAAGCGGATCACGCCCTAAATTAAGTATTGACAATTTATCAATTACGGCTGTTGCCAATACACCCTGTGTAACGCCAACAGCACAGCCAACCAATTTAAATTTTGGAGCCATAACCAGTACAACAATTGACGGAAGTTTTACTGCTGCAAGCCCTGCTCCAAATGGGTATTTGGTTGTTGCCAGTAATAACAGCAGCCTTACTTCCTTTCCGGTTGATGGCAGTAGTTATAATTTGGGAGATAATATTGGCGATGGTTATGTTGTTGCCAATGGAAATGTTTTAAACTTTTCTGCCACAGGATTATCGCCACTTACAACTTATTATTTCTTTATTTTTTCAGTTAACAGTATATGCCTGGGAGGCACAAAATATTTAATTGTAAATCCTTTAGAAGGAAATACAATTACCACGGCAGCGCTTCCTCCGTGCATAGCTCCATCAGTACAGCCAACCAGTTTAAATTTTGGAACAACTACTGTAAATTCAATACAGGGTTCTTTTACTGGGGCGGCAGCAAATGGTTACCTGGTTTTACGAAGTACTTCATCTTCATTAAGCGCCAACCCGCTTAATACGGTAACCTACAGCGCCGGAAATATTATCGGGAATGCAACAGTTGTTCAGCAAAATAATCTTACCAATTTTACGGCAACAGGCTTATCGCCCCTAACCCTTTATTATTTTTATATTTTCAGTTATAATAATTTCAATTGCAGTAATGGCCCGTTGTATAATATTACAACACCATTAAGCGGCTCCCATTCTACAGCTAACTTATCTGCCTGTACAATACCAACTGCACAACCCACAAATCTTTCATTTACTGTTTCCAATACTGCCATTTCCGGTGCATTTAATGCCGGAACGGGTAACGATTCATACCTGGTTATAAGAAGCCTTAATCCAACTTTATCATCAACACCAATTAATAATACTGATTACAACATAGGAGATAATTTAGGCGGCGGAATTGTAATTGCAAACAATGCCAACAAAAGTTTTTTAACCAATGGTCTCACACTCAATACCACTTATTATTTTTATGTATTTGCGTTTAATAAATTGTGCAGCGGCGGTACAAAATATTTAACTACAAACCCACTTTTGGGAAATGCAACCACAACCAATGCCCCGGTAAATAATTATTATTTTGGCAACCTGCATGCCCATTCCGATTATTCGGATGGCCACCAGGATAACCCGGGACTTACACCATATGATGCTTATCAATATGCCATGGCTTCGCAATGCATGGATTACCTGGGCGTATCTGAACACAATCATTACACCTCAAACAATAACCCGGGCAACAGGCTCAACACTTATGCTTTAGGCATTATGCAGGCTGTAAATTTTACAACATCCAATCCGGGCTTTGTTGCTTTGTATGGTATGGAGTGGGGTGTGATAAGCAATGGAGGCCATGTATTGGTTTATGGTAATGGTATGGATAATTTATGGGGCTGGGAAACCGGCAGCGGCGGATGGGGTGGCAGCAATAATTACAATGAGTTTATTGCAAAATCAGATTATACAAGCGCTAATGGTTTGTTTCAAACTGTAAATAATAACAGTGCTACCAATACTTTTTCTTCGCTTGCACATCCCAACGATAATGATTATGGAAACATTTCAAATACAGCATATAACGCAGTTTTTGATGCAGCAATTACTGCAACAGCAGTAGAAAGCGGCCCGTCAACATCCACCAATACTACATACAGTAACCCGGGTTCTTCCATGAGTTACCTGTGGTATTATAAAAAATTACTGGCAAAGGGTTATCATGTTGCCCCAACAATAGACCATGATAATCACAACACAACTTTTGGCCGAACAACATATTCGAGGTCGGCAGTTGTAGCGCCATCGCTAAGTAAAACAGAGATCATAAAAGGATTTCGCAATATGCATGTGTATGCAACACAGGATTGCGATACCAAAGTTGATTTTACACTGAACACAAAAATATTGGGCAGCACATTGATTGCAGCAGGCGCACCGGTAATTAATGTAAATCTTACCGACGCTACAACATCTGTTGCTGGTGCAGTAATAAAAATAATGTATGGTGTACCGGGCAGCGATATTATTGCTGTAGAAATTTATTCGGCTACCGGCAGTACATTAACTTACGTGGATAATAACCTGGCTAACCTGGCAACAGGTTATTATTATATTGATGTTACCAATGGCACCAAAAGAATGGTTACTGCCCCGGTTTGGTACACCCGGTTAGACAATGGTGTTTTACCGGTTACCTTCGGTTTATTTACTGTACAAAAGATTGATAAAACTGTAAAACTACATTGGACCACCGAACAGGAAATAAACAGCAGTCATTTTATTATTGAAAGATCGGCTGATGGAAGAATATGGAAAAACATAGCAACAATTACTGCCGCCGGTAACAGCAACAACCATCTGTCTTATACGGCTTATGATAATTTCCCATTAAACGGAACCGGTTATTACCGCATTAAACAGGTTGATCTGGATGGCAGGTTCCAGGTATCGGTTGTAAGAAATGTGCGTTTTGATCTGGGTTATACAATTACTGTTGCACCCAATCCTGCAAAATATCTTGTAACCATCAGTTTGGATAAGATGAACAGCACAAACAGTTTGGTTCAGTTTTTTGATGCTGCAGGGAATATGGTATTTTCTGAAAAAACAAATCAATATCTTATCAATATCAACACATCCCGTTTTACAAGAGGATTGTACTTTATTAAAATTACCAATGCCGGAGAGACAGCAACACAAAAAATAATTTTACAATAAAATATTACAGCTTTATTTGGTAACACCCGGTTTGTCCTTGTCATGCTGAGGAACGAAGCATCTCAACAGAGATTCCTCCGCAGCCTGTACTGAGGTACGAAGTATCGGAATGACAAACAGAGACACGGATCTTTATTTTACAATTTCAACCTCAGCGTCTGAAAGCAGGGATAAATTTTTAAACCTTAAAATAATATTAGCGGTTGTTACCACATCTTTCTGGCAGTAGGTAACAATGCGTTCCAGGTTTTTTTCTTTCCAATATACATCACCAACCATACTGCCGTCAATATCATCTTTGGGCGATGGCACGTTTAATGCAGCAGCCAGTAATTTTAACGAAGTATAATGTTTGTAATCGCCAAAGCGCCAATATTGAAAGGTATCAACCATATTGGTTTCCCAGGGTTTCATATTCTGAAAATCGAGAAAAGGAGGAACTGCCAAACTATTAATTAATAAGCGGCGGCAAATAAAAGGAATGTCAAACTCTTTAATATTGTGTCCGGTAAAACTCCATTTGTTAGTATTGATTTCCATTTTTTGCAGGGCTGCAATAAATTCTGCCAACAATATTTTTTCATCATCACCATAAAAAGATTTTACCCTCAGGTGAATGGCTTTATCTTCTCTTTTAAAATACCCGACACTGATACAGATAACTTTCGAAAACTCGGCCATAACACCGGCACGCTGGGGATAAAATTCTGCTGCAGATATATTTTCAGGAAGTGAACGCTGAACTTTTTCTTCCCAAAGATTTTTCCAGTCTTCATTCAATTCTTCAAAAGTTGCAAATTCAGATACTGTTTCAATATCAATTAACAACAGGTTCTCTAATCGTATGTTTTGCATAGTGCATGATTATGAAAACAAAATACGAATCAGTTTTTAAAAATGCAAACATACAGCTATATAGAATACTTTTGCGTTTTCATTATCGCTAACTCCTAACTCCTAACTCCTAACTCCTAACTCCTAACTCCTAACTCCTAACTCCTAACTCCTAACTCCTAACT
>JANOVD010000077.1:0-1946 GCA_031417255.1 Chitinophagaceae bacterium | reverse complement strand
TCCACATTTGTTTTAGATGTACCCGGAATTGTTTTTACATATCCGGCATCATCCATATCAAGCCAGCCTTTAAAAATACCCGAATTGGGTTCATGCCCTATGGCAACAAAAAATGCACTTACGGCAATTTCCTGCTTCTCCCCCGTTTTATTATTTTTAATGCGAACTGCTTCAACTTTTTTATCACCAATTACTTCATCGGTTTCGCTGTTCCAGTAAATTTTTATGTTGGGTGTATTGATGACCCTGTTGGCCATTACTTTACTGGCACGCATTTCATCCCTGCGAACGATCATATGCACCTGCGAACATATTTTAGATAAGTAAAGCGCTTCTTCTGCAGCAGTATCGCCGGCGCCAACAATGGCCACTTCTTTTCCTTTAAAGAAAAACCCATCGCAAACTGCACAGGCACTTACACCATAGCCATTCAAGCGTTGCTCACTTTCCATGCCAAGCCATTTTGCAGAGGCACCGGTAGAAATAATTAATGCATCGGTTTCGATCCATTTCTCTTCATCAATTTCTACTTTTAAAGGGCGTGTTGAAAAATCAACTTTAGTTGCCAAACCGTACCTGATATCGGTACCCATACGTTTTGCCTGGTTCTCAAAATGTACCATCATTTCGGGGCCTTGTATTCCATCCGGATAACCCGGATAATTTTCTACTTCGGTTGTAATGGTTAATTGCCCGCCGGGCTGAATACCCTGGTATAAAACCGGGTTTAAGCCTGCCCTTGATGCATAAATGGCTGCTGTATATCCTGCCGGTCCCGATCCTATAATTAAACAATGTACTTTTTCTGCTGACATAAATTTGTTGCTGTATTATTTGTTACGAATGTAAAGGAATATTTTTTAGTATTTGATTAACGTGCTATCACAGTACCTACCAGCGATGCATAGCCACAAAAAGCGCCAAGGGCACCATTACTGATATTGCCTAATACTTTACCGGGTTGCGAAAAAGGATTGCCGATACTTTGCTGGTTAAATTCCCAGGTGTTCCAAAATGTATAAGTTGCTTTATCAATATTGGAGAGTTTGAAAGAGATGGTATCGCCTCTTGTAAAAAACCGGTCATCGCCTGTAGGCAGTGTATTATTTCTGTCAACGCCCTGATCAACCTGCCCCTGGTACGTAGTGCCATCAATTACCTCATCATTAAATACCGAATTAAAACCCGGCAAAAAGCGCTCACTGTTTTTCTTTGTGAAGTATCTGACATAATTGCCCAATCCCGGAGGATCAATTGCCCTTGCCATTAAAACTCTTTTAGAAGTATCAACATTTAGAGGTGGCAACTTTGTCCAAAGACTGTCGAAAATTTTTGTGAGCGCCGGTATGGTTGTTTTAGCTATATAGGTCTTGCCTTCAACTTTTACAGTAAGGTTGTACTGCCGGTTAAATTCACCGATAAATGCAGTGGCGAGGTTTGCAGAATCAATACTATAATAATAAATAAAATAACCATTACCCAAAGGCACTGTATATTCTTTAAACAGGTGTGTAATTGTTCCGTTGCTCATGCTTACCTCGGCATTGTGCACAAACGAATTGGCAAGTATCTGCGGACTGATAGCTCCAAAATAATCGAGGCTTTTGCTTAGTGCTACTATAGGCGCCTGCCCGTTTTCAATCTGGGCATCAACTACCAGTAAGGCTGCTGCATCCTTTAATTTAAAGTCAATATTTTTTTCGCAGGAAAAAAACAATACGCCAAATATCAAGAACAAAACCAGTTGTTTCATAACTACAAAAATAAATGATGATTGGTTTAATTCAATCACCACGCTGTTAATATTACAACAAACCAATTCTAATAAAGTTTTGATATAATGAGTAAAATCTCTCACAAATCTGGTTTGTGAGAAAATTCCCGCATTTGCAAATCAAAAATAAAATGCTCAATTTAGAGTAAACTTCATTATAACTTCAACGTAC
>JANOVD010000076.1:0-4154 GCA_031417255.1 Chitinophagaceae bacterium | reverse complement strand
GTTTGCTTTTGCAGCTGATTTTTTTGAGCTGCGTACACCGTTTACCATATAGGTTTGTATGCCGAAGAGTTCAGTAAATACGGTAACCACCAGGCTGGTTTCGCCATATTTAATGCTTCTTAATACAATGCCTTTGGTTTTATGAGTCATGTTAGAGGTTCTGTCCCACAAAGGCGCAAAGAACACAAAGCCTGTTTTTTTTCTTAGTGGCCTTTGTGTCATTGTGGGAAATCGAATTTTCCGGATATCCAAAAATAGCAAACATAATGGCTGTTAAACCATTCAATTAGCAGCAAATAGTTTTTCTTTGCACATTCAAATTCAACAACACAACTATGTGGCAGCGTTTAGGAAAGTTTGTACTTACGTTCAGAGGGCCTTTACTTATTTTATTATTGTTGATATCTGTAGTAATGGGTTTTTTTGCCAGCAAAGTAACACTGAGCTACGAATTTTCGAAAGCCATACCCACCGATAATCCCAAATACAAAGAATACCTGGCTTTTAAAGAAAAGTTTGGAGATGATGGTAACCTGCTGGTTGCAGGCATACAAACCGACAGTCTGTTTACAGTAAAAACTTTTAATGCTTACAAAGAACTGCATCAGCAGTTAAAAAAAATTGAACATGTAGAAGATGTTTTAAGTATACCGGCTGCGGTTAACCTTTTTAAAGATTCGCTTACCGAAAAACTGGTTGCACAAAAAATATTTTCCAACTCCATACAAACGCAGGCACAATTAGACAGTGCTGCTGATAAATTTTTCAACCTTCCTTTTTACCGCAGCCTGCTCTACAATCCCGAAACAAAAGCTTACCTGGTTGCTGTTCGCATTAATAAAACAATACTCAATTCCAAAGGTCGTACCATTGTTATTAATAACATCATATCTGCAGTAAAAAATTTTGAAGAAAAAACAAAAATCGAAATGCATCTCAGCGGCCTGCCATTGATACGAACCGTGGTTGCCGACAGGTTGCAAAACGAAATGAAATATTTTTTATTCGGTTCTCTTTTATTAAGTGCCATTATACTAGCGCTTTTCTTCCGTTCAATAAGCACAACCATACTTTCTTTACTGGTAGTGGTTTTGGGCGTTATCTGGAGTGTGGGAGTTTTATATTTATGCGGCTATCAAATCACGTTATTAACTGCATTGATCCCATGCCTTGTTGTGGTAATTGGCATACCCAACTGCATATATTTCATCAACAAATACCACAGTTCTTATTTATATCGTATCTCGACTTCGCTCGATACTAAAGCCACAGATCCTTCGACTCCCGCAAATAGCGGGACAGGTTCGCTCAGGACCCTTGCACTGGAAGACATGGTTAGCAAGATGGGTGTGGTAACCCTTTTTTGTAATGTAACTGCTGCCATTGGCTTTGCAGTTTTTGCTTTAACAAAGAGTGCCATACTGCAGGAGTTTGGTGTGGTGGCCGGCATCAGCATCATGATCATTTTTGTGGTATCGTTTATTTTACTGCCGGCAGCATTAAGTTATTTGCCTGCACCAAAACCATCACAAACAAAATATCTCAACAGCAAATGGATAAACAGTTTTTTGGTACAGCTCGAAAGCTGGGTGTTTAATCATAAAAAAACAGTGTACGTTGTTACTGCAGCTTTTTTAATTTTTGGCGTGGTTGGTATTTTTAAATTAAAGCGTGTTTCGTTTATTGTTGATGACCTGCCCAAGACCGATAAAATTTATACAGATCTGAAGTTTTTTGAAAAAAATTTAAGCGGCGTAATGCCGCTTGAAATAGTGGTGGATACAAAAAAACGGAATGGCCTTGCCGGCATGCGGGCATTGGCAGTGTACGAAAAAGTAGATTCATTATCAGCCTATATAACCGCACAAAAAGAAATGAGCCGCCCTTTAAGTGTGGCAGAAGGTTTAAAATTTGCCAAACAGGCTTTTTTTGAAGGCGATTCGGCCAATTACCTGCTGCCGAACAGCTTTGATGGTGCTTTTGTAGCAGAATACCTGCGCCCAAACAAAAACGACAGCGGCGGTAATAACAACCTCTCAAAAATGTTGACCAGCTTTATTGATACTTCAAGGCAAAGCACCCGTATAAGCATAAACATGGCTGATGTTGGTACTGAAAAAATGCCCATATTATTAAAAGGAATTGAACAAAAAGCCAACGAAATATTCGATACAGCGTCTTACAAAATTCAGCTTACCGGCACCAGCATTACTTTTTTAGAAGGCAGCCGTTTTATTGTAAACGGATTGAAAGAAAGTATTTTTTGGGCCTTTTTGTTGATCGCTTTATGTATGCTTTACCTGTTTAAATCTGTTCGCATTTTATTATGTTCACTCATCCCCAATCTTATACCGCTGGTTATTACCGCAGGCATCATGGGTTGGGTGGGGGTTCCTCTAAAACCTTCTACTGTATTGGTTTTTAGTGTGGCATTGGGCATTGCCGTAGATATTACCATCCGTTTTTTAGTTAACTATAAACAGGAACTCCCGCTCTATAATAATGATGTTTTACAAACAGTAAGTGCAACCATAAAGCACACCGGTTTAAGCATTGTGTATACTGCATTGGTATTAATTGCGGGCTTTGTTATTTTTTGCGCAAGCAGTTTTGGCGGCACCATTGCCCTTGGGTGGTTAACTTCTGTAACGCTGTTGGTTGCCACCCTAACCAACCTGGTTTTGTTACCGGTACTTTTATTGCTTTTTGCCCCCAAAAAATCTTTAAAAAGCCTGTATTAAAAAAATGGGATTATTACATTTGTATTTAAATTGATATTTTGTTTTTCATAAACAAAGGCATTATTTACAGCAGGGAAGAAGAAAAGCAGCAAAAAGGTTAATAAATGTGTCAAAGTATTTGATAATTACAGGGAATGTGAATTATATTTGTCGCTATAAACTATTAAGCAAATGAGAAAACTGATTTTAATTGTATCGGCTGTATTTGTATTTATACTGAATGCAGCCGCCCAGAACCGTACAGTAAGTGGTAAGGTTACTGATGATACAGGTACTCCCTTAGAAGGGGTTTCTGTTACCTCTCCCAATGGTAAACAAGGTACGCAAACGGAAAAAGATGGAACTTATAGTATTTCCATCCCAACTTCTGTAAAAAACCTGATTTTTACTTACATAAATTTTGTAGGCCAATCAAAGTCAATCGGGAACAGCCTTGTTATAAATATTGTTTTAAGATCTGTAGACTCTAAGCTGGAAGAAGTGGTAGTGATTGGTTATGGTACTCAAAAGCGCAAAGAAGTTACCGGAAGCTTAACCAATATTAAAGGACAGACTATTGCTGAAAAACCTGTTCAGAGTTTTGAACAGGCCCTGGCCGGCCGTTCTGCAGGTGTGCAGATAACTATACCAAGTGGTGTATTGAATGCGCCTCCGGTTTTCCGCATACGTGGTACAAATTCTATTTCCTTAAGCTCTTCTCCGTTGATTATAGTTGACGGTACCCCGGTAACTACAGGAGACATAGCAGGATCTAATGCTGCCGGTAATGCATTGGCCAGTATTAACCCGGCCGATATAGAAAGCATGGATATAGCCAAAGATGCAGCAGCTACTGCCATTTATGGAAGCCGTGCAGCCAATGGCGTGGTATTTATAACAACCAAAAGAGGCAGGGCAGGTAAAACAAAGATCAACTATAATGTATCTATGGGTTTTACAAGTGTATATGGTGTTCCAAAGGTTTTAAATGCCCAGCAATATACCGATTATAAGAATTATGTGGCATCAACAACATTGGGTGTTAATACCACTAATCCGGCACCAAATACAGGCTATATCAGGTACAATCTAACTCCCGGCCCCGATGGCAACCCAATCAATACAAATTGGGCAGATGTGATTTACCGCCAAGGTTTTAACCAGGATCATAATTTGAATGTATCTGGCGGAAGCGATAACACTACCTATTATTTTTCGGCTGGTTATACAAAACAGGAAGGGATATTAAGGAATAATGATTTTGCCCGTAAAAATATCCTGATGAATGTTGATACCAGGGTGAGTAAATATTTAAGCTTTGGTGGTAAAATTTCTTATTCAAATGAACATAACCGGGTTTCTTCAGCAACCGGTTCATTGGGCGATGCATTTGCAACCGGTGGTTTTGGCCGGCTAGCATTGGTTAATGCACCT
>JANOVD010000075.1:0-2418 GCA_031417255.1 Chitinophagaceae bacterium | reverse complement strand
TATCAATCCAAAATTCTGCGAAGCAGAATAATCCCCGCCAGACCGGACGGGCAGGTGTGTTCATCCGTCCAACCCGTGTCATACGTGTGCTAATGTTGCCTATCTCATGAGATTATTAATACTATTAACCCTAAACTGCCTTTTCACTGATTTGTAAATACCCAATAGCCGGTATTGTAATTTCGGGGTTCAAATGTTAATTTGTGTAAAATTATTTACCATGTTCAAATATTTATTAGTGCCTGTACTTTGTTTTGTAACAATAGGTATCGCCCAGGCGCAAACAACAAAAACCGCAGTTCAGTTTTATAATGATGGAATTAAGCTGCAGGACGATGAAAAATACACAGAAGCGCTGGCTGCATTTAAAAAAGCAATCGCAAAAAATCCGAATTACAAAGAAGCCTTATACAGCGCCGGGTGGACGTGTAACGAACTGAAAAAATATACAGAAGCGCTTACCTTTCTGCAAAAAGCAAAATCATTATGGCCCAATGAAGCAAAAGTTTACCTGGAACAGGGTTACGCATTGGAAAATTTAAGCAGAAAGGATGAAGCAATAGAAAGTTATAATAAATGCCTTTCAATAAAAAGTGATTACGCCCTGGCTTATAAATATCTGGGTATTGTTTATTATGATGACTACAATTATAAAAAATGCCTGGAAAACCTTGAAGCTTATCTCGAGTACGAACCAGACAGTGAAGACAGCGATGTTTATTACCGGAAAGCCGTATCGGAAAATGAACTGGACAAATTTGAAGATGCCCTTGTATCTATTAACAAGGCAATTTCTTTAAAACCCAATAATGTTAAGATGATCAATGAGCAGGGTTATACTCATTATTTACTTAAAAATACGGATGAGGCTATGGCTTCTTACAACAAATCGGTGTCACTTGATCCCAAATCGCTTACCGCCTTAAATGGCGTTGCAGATGTGTACAGGAAACTTAAAAAAGACGCTGCTGAAGCTATAAAGCAATATGCCAAAGCACTTCAGATAGATCCAAAAAATATTAAGGCAAATTACTGGACAGGCTGGTGTTACAATGATCTGGGGAAATATAATGATGCTGTTCCGTTTCTTAAAAAAGTAATAGAAGTGGATGACCAATATGTATCGGCCTATACCGAACTGGGTTATTGTGATTATGCCTTAAAAAATTATGACGATGCACTTTATTATTTTAAAAAAGCTTTTGCCATTGAGAAAACAGCGCTAAACCTGTATTACACCGGGCTTTGTTATGTAGGTAAAAAACAAAAAAGCGAAGCCCTTAAAATGGTTACTGAATTAAAAGACATGAAATCGGATTATGCCCAGGACCTGCAGGAATCGATTGATAAAATGTAATAAGCCGGTTAACTTTTTACTTCGGAAACGATAGTTGAATTGTGAAATATTTCCTGGTCGAAAAATTTGGGTTCAGTAACAAAAGCTTTCAGATCTCCTTTCATTATGGTTGCCGATAAAAGATCATCGGCACGGTAAACAACAGGGGTTTGGGCTGCCAGTAATTTTTTTGCGCCGTCTGTGGTAACAGCATACGCATGTGTACAGTCATGAAAACCTGCTTTTTTTAAATGGGCACTAAAGGGCTTTGGTAAAAGATTACCCACCATTTTATAGGTCCACGTCATTAACCCAAATGCGCTGATAATTTTGTAAAAGAATTGTTTGGCTTTTAATCCTGCTGTTACATTTTCGTGTTTTAAATAACCCAGGTAAACCAGTTCCCAGTTTTCCGGCAACTCATTTACTGCAGCAGGTAATTCATTAAGGTTTTCAACAATTGGCAACACATCATCTTCCAGTATCAATACTTTTTTCCAGCTATTTTCTATCATTGCAGCATACAAATTCCTGTGCGAAAGAGCGCAGGAAATTTCTCCAAGATTTAATACTTTACCCTGCCGTTGTAGTTTTTTGGCCTTTTGTTCGTCGTAGGTGCCGTCGTTTTTTGCTTTATCAAAATCAAGCTGCAGTTTATCGGCTCCCCAGAAAAAATCAAATGGCAAACCCTCCAGGTTTTTTTTTAAAACTTCGTGCCTGTCGGTAAAGCGGGGTACTGATACAACCAATATTTTATCGAAAAAGCTTTTAAGAAATTGTATGGTGGCAGCAGGTATTGGCAATAGTAAAATTTACTTGTTTAAAATATTTTCTGCAATGTTATAAAATGTTTTACCCCAGCTATCCCAGTTTAAATCCGTTTCGTATTTTTTCCGGCTGTTTATACTAAGTTGCTGGTAGGTATCTTCATTACTGAATAATTGTTCTATTTTTTCAGCATATTCAAAAGACGTATCAGTTAAAGGTAAAGCAAACCCATTTACTCCATCTTCTACATAAGTGTTTACTCCGCCAGTGTTGGTTGTAATAGATGGTATGCCAAACGCACTTGCCTCACAAAA
>JANOVD010000074.1:0-1609 GCA_031417255.1 Chitinophagaceae bacterium | reverse complement strand
CCCAACACCTGCTGCCTTTACAACTCCTAACCATTTTTTATTGCCGACACCCATGGTACGAAAGGCACTTTGGAAGCCATGCAATAAATGAAATGCCAAAGAACCACATGCCAATACATAAACAATAACGACCCATAATGGTTCAAAAGTCAACTTCATCAAGGTGAACATATCATGCATTTCTTTACCATCAACCAATTTCTGATCTACACCAGTAAACCTGCTGGGAATCCAGAAGTGTATCCAATGCAATATGAAAAACAGCAACAAAATGGTTCCTAATAAACCCATAGAACGGCTGTACCATTTGCTGCCCTTATTACCAAGGTTTACAGCATAACCAATTTCTCTTTTTTGAGCATTACTATACCACAATACAAGACCCTGAATAATGTGGATAAAGATGCCGATGAACAAACCAATTTCTGCAATGCGAATTAATACTGTACCACCCATAAAATGGGCTGCCTTGTTAAACATTTCCCCATCATCCATGGCAAAAATGGTGGCATTAACGCCCATGTGTACCACTAAAAATGTAATGAGGAAAATTCCGGTAAGTGCCATCACAATTTTCTTACCAATAGATGAAGTGAAAACTTGTTTAAAGGTCATAAGTCAATCTTTTATTCTCGGTTGGGGCAAAAGTACGGGTGCAAGAGATTCGGCGTTTGATTTTTTTAACATAATATTTTTAAATTATGCAATCGATGGAGAAACGTGGTATGAACCAGGTTAATGGCAATAAAATATTTTGATAAACCATCATAAATATGGTGTATGATAATTAGTTAGGTTAATAATTAAAACCCAGTAACAACAATAAACCAAAACTTGTTGTATCCCGGATACAAAATTCACAAAAGAATTGGCCTGTATTGAGTATAAACAGTTACTTTTGCCCTTCAATAATTTTTAATACCCCAATTTATTACAATGGACAACAAGCAAACAGGAACCGTAAAGTTCTTCAGTGAAGACAAAGGTTTCGGATTCATCAAACATGATGATGACAACAAAGAAACATTCGTACACGTTAGCGGTTTGATCGATCAGATTAAGCAAGGCGATCATGTAGAGTTTAATCTGCAAAATGGCAAGAAAGGAATGAATGCCGTTGATGTGAAAGTAATCTAACAAAAGAAATTTTCATACCGCATCCAAGAGCTTCGAATTTTCGGAGCTCTTTTTTTGTGCAAAAATGAGACAGGGATATTGAAATACTTCTATTAGTCTACATTCCATCACCACATATTTCATCTTATAAATTTCTAACCTTCTAAACTCTAAACATAAAGAACTTTAAACATAAATAACTTATAACTCTAAACGCTCAACCCTATCTTTGCGGCCCAACAAACTAGTTCTTACGCAGCATCATGATCAGCAGAAGAAACATCAGGGTAAAAGTAATGCAGGCATTATATGCCATACGTGCCGAAGAAGGCAAAGCATTAAACACAGGTGATGCCCGTCGCCTCCTCAATAAACATTTTGACCAAACCATTTCTCTTTTCACATGGCTTATTTATGTAATAGTAGAAACAGCCCGGTATGCCGAAAGAGATGCTCACTTAAGGGCTTCCAAACACAGGCCCACGGCGGATGA
>JANOVD010000073.1:0-12553 GCA_031417255.1 Chitinophagaceae bacterium | reverse complement strand
TCGGTTACAAAAACCTGGTTGCTGTATAACTGAATTTTATCTTTCTGTATTTCGTAGCTCTGCTTAATTTTCGGGAAATATAAAATACCGGTTAGGTTAAATGGATAATCAACATTTAAATGTATCCAGAACAAAGGTGTTTCACCAAAAGGATATAATTCTCTGTAAAAATTTTTATAATCTTCATCCGTTAATTCAGAGGGCTTTTTTGTCCAGGCAGGGGCCGTATTATTAAGCTGTTTTTCAACTTCTTCTTTACCATCCTTATCCTTATTTGTTTCTCCATCATGAAAATAAATAGGTATCGGCAAAAAGCGACAGAATTTTTCTAATACGGTTTTAATTCTTGATGGTTCTAAAAACTCCCGGCTCTCTTCGTTTAAATATAAAATGATATCTGTACCTCTTATCTCTTTTTCAACTTCTTCCAATGTAAATTCGGGGCTGCCATCACATTCCCAGCGAACGGCTTTACTGTCTTCTTTAAAACTTTTTGAGAAAACTTCTACTTTATCACTTACCATAAAAGAACTGTAAAAGCCCAATCCAAAATGGCCGATGATATTGGCCTCATTCTGTCCCTTGTATTTTTCCAAAAATTCTTCTGCCCCGCTAAACGCCACCTGGTTTAAATATTTATCAATTTCCTCAGCCGTCATACCCAGCCCGGTATCAGAAATGGTTAAAGTCTTCTTTTCTTTATCAATTTTAATATCAATTCTCAATTCACCCAATTCACCCTTTGCTTCACCAATTGAAGCAAGTGTTTTTAGTTTTTGTGTAGCATCCACCGCATTACTTACCAGCTCACGTATAAAAATGTCATGCTCGCTGTATAAAAATTTCTTAATAATGGGGAAAATATTCTCCGTTTGTACACGTATACTTCCTTTTTGCATATTTTTTAGTTTGATTGGGTGGGTGCAAACATAGTACCAATTGGTGCGTTGCTGTCAGGTTGGCATTTCTTACTAATGATATTCCTGAATTAAATTATCAATGGCAAAAGGATTACTGAATTTCTAATATACTATAGAGATTACTTTAAAATATAACCAATCGGAATAAATATATTCTGCTTTTAAACCAGCTTCTTTAGGAATATTAAATATGGCTCGTACACGGTACTCCCCAATAGTAAATTCATAAAAGACTCCCAGCATAAATTGGCGAACCACATTCTTATTCACTGACAAGGTATCATAAACCATATGATAACCGCGTACTCCATGGTCATCAATTCTATTTTCCTGCTTAATAAATTTTCCCTGCTCGAGTTTTTCCAATTCAATAAACACATCTGGTTCTCGAATGCTATCTAATTCAGAAAACCCATATATAAATCCCTGTAATATTGGAATTCGTTTAGTGCTATCAGCAGTTGAAAAAATCATTTTAATAATCAAATCATCAAATTTCAACACCTTTTTTGTTTTCATTTCTAGCCTCACCTTTATAGGCATATCTTTTTGGGCTAAACTTCCTTTGCAGGTTAACCCCAACATAAGAAATATAAATACTTTCTTCGTTCTAAACATATATTTCATTTTGCTGCCGCCTGGGTTTCAACCAACGACGTATTGGATACTTGTCCACTTATGGGGCTTTTATTATCTCAGTAATTAAATAAGTTTGGATTTTATCATCTTTAAAAGGGTTTTCAACTACATAATCTTTCAAGCTATCATTAATATTGATTGAACTTAATTTAACTTGATAGAAAGAATCTTTTTTAAAAAAGCCTTCGCCATACTCGTAAGGACAACGAATAATACAAACAATTGAGCTATCTATTTCATTTTTGTAAATAAAGCCATATGCTAATTGAAAGCCGCCACATCCAACAAGTACAGGAGGTGACATGTCTAATTTAATGTGAGTGTTTAACTCATCCCTTTTATAAGAACTTTCCCGGCATTGAATAGAAGACAAAATGAAAATAAATAAAGCAAATTTTAGCATGAAAAAATTATTTTTAGTCACCGCCTGGGTTTCAACCTCACTGACTTGGCTCGTGACACACAAAACAAGATAAGTAAAAAATTTATCAGCTTTCCATTATAATAATAACAAAGGCCTCCAAAACGGAGGCCTTCATCAAAATTATTTTATAAATCTTACCAGATCGCAAACATTTTATCATCCCTGAAATCGGGGCTTGTAATTCGTAAACTGTAAACACCGGTTCCAATAGTAGCCGGTATAATAAAATTATCATCAATAAAATTCACAGCAATAATCAATTCATGCTGAAGAACTGATTGTCCCAGGCTATTTATGATCTGTACCTGGTAATGGCCCGGCTTAATACCCTTGTAGGTATAATGCAGGTTGGTACCTCGCTGTATCGGGTTATTGTAAATTATAAATCCTGAAGGAATACTGCTCATCGTAAATGATAAACCAGCGCCATAAGCAATACCACCATTGTTGATGGCCCATGCTTTGTAATAATATTTACCACCCTGTACCAATCCATTTAAAGTAGCAGAAAAATTACCACTGGTTAAATTGGTTGCATTTACTTTAGTACCAAGCCCATTGGCCAGGCCGCTGATGCCGCTGTATTCAATACCATAGGTAGTAACCGGGCTGCAACCTATACTGGTTATGCTTCCTGCTAATGTTACTGAATTTGGATTAAGTATTGTTGCATTTCCGGTAACAACTGTACCAACTGTATTAGTACCGCTGCCACTTGCTGTTACATTTATTGTAGCCGCACCACCACCACTAACCGGTATATTACCATTGTAAGATTGTACAGCAATTGGACTGAACCTCACAAAAACAGTTTGTGTGTAAGGCCCTGCAGCATGTACCAAACTTAATGATGCTGTATAAGTTCCGCCTGATGTAGATGAGAAAGTATAACCATTCAACGGGCCAACATTTATATTTGCCGCTGTAACCGCATTACTGTTTATGATAAATGAATTGGGGCCTGCTGTGGTATTGATACAAACTGCACCAAATGCTGTAAGTGGCGTTGCTGTTAACACCGGTGCCGATGTGGTAAATGATCCCTGTGTACCATAAGCAGTGCCGCCTGCATTGGTTGCATAAGCATGATAATAATACGTAGTGCCTGGTGCCAAACCGGTAAGTGCAGAACTGAAATTAACACCGCTTAAATTGGTTGAAGCAACCGCAGTTCCTGAACCATTAGGGAAACCATTGGTAGTGCTGAACTCAATACCGTAAGCAGTTATAGCAGAGCAACCGATAGAAGGAATGGTGCCTGCAACTGTTGCAGTAGTTTGTGTGATGGCACTTGCAGCACCGCTGGTAACAGTTGCTGTGGTATTAACACCTGCACCGGTTACTGAACGGTTGGCAATTGCTGCGCCACCGCCACCAACTGGTATGTTACCATTATAAGATTGCACTAATGTTGGTGTAAAATTCACAAAGATGGTTTGTGCGTATGCACCACCCGGCTGTACCAGGCTTAATGTAGCGGTATAAGTTCCGCCTGCTGTGGTTGAATAAGTATATCCTGCCAAAGCGCCAACGGTTACATTGGCTGTTGTAAGGTTTGTACCTGTTATTGTAAATGAATTAGGGCCCGCAGTTGTATTTAAACAAACATTGCCAAAAGCCGCAAGTGCCGATACGGCTAATCCCGGTGTGGCTGTTACAAATGATCCTTGTACACCATAGGCTGTACCACCATTATTGGTTGCATACGCATGATAATAATAAGTGGTTGTTGGTGCAAGGCCGGTTAAATTAGAAGAGAAATTGATACCTGCCAGATTTGTAGAAGCCACTGCTGTTCCGCTTCCGTTGGGGAAACCGTTGGTTAAGCTGTACTCAACTCCATAAGCTGTAATGGCCGAACAACCGTTTGAAGGTATGGTACCTGCAACTGTAGCAGAAATTGAAGTGATGGCACTGGCAGCACCTGATGTAACAGTTGCAATAGTATTAACGCCTGCACCCGAAGCTGCAACATTTATTGCTGCTGCACCACCACCGCTAACCGGTATATTACCGTTATAAGATTGTACCAATGTTGGTGTAAATCTTACAAAGATTGCCTGTGTATAAGTACCGCCCGGTTGTACCAAACTCAATGATGCGTTATAAGTACCACCAGATGTGGTTGAAAATGTAAAGCCAGCTAATGGTCCTACATTGATATTGGTTGTGTTAAGTGCCGATCCGTTTATGGTAAATGAATTAGGCCCCGCAGTAGTATTGATACAAATATTTCCAAAAGCAGTTAATGCAGTTGCATTTAATGTTGGCGTTAATGCAAGTGTTGTAAAAGTCTGTTCATTACCATAACCGGTGCCACCTGCATTGGTAGCATAAGCATGGTAATAGTATGCAGTATTTTGGGTTAATCCCGCCACATTGGATGAGAAATTTATACCGCTAAGATTGGTAGATGGAACTGCTGTACCTGTACCATTAGGGAAACCAATAGTTGTGCTGTATTCTACACCATAAGCTGTTACAGCGCTGCAACCATTTGAAGGGATAGTACCGGCAAGCGTTGCAGATACAGTTGTTATTGCAGATGCTGCACCGGTTGTTACTGTTGGTACAGCATTAACACCGGCACCTGTTGCAGCAACACTTATTGAAGCAGCACCGCCACCGCCAACAGGTATATTACCATTGTATGATTGTACCAGTGTTGGTGTAAACTGCACAAATATTTGTTGCGAATAAGCACCACCCGGTTGTGTTAAACTTAATGTGGCTGTATAAGTACCGCCTGCTGTTGTTGAATAGGTAAACCCTGTTAATGCGCCAACTGTTACATTAGCTGCTGTAAGATTACTGCCTGTTATGGAAAACGGATTAGGACCGGCTGTTGTGTTTATACAAACATTGCCAAATGCTGTTAATGCAGAAGCCGTTAAAGTTGGCGCAGCAGAAGTTATAAATGATTGCTGTGTACCATAACCTGTGCCGCCTGCATTGGTTGCATATGCATGGTAATAATAAGTAAGCCCCGGAGATAAACCTGCAACATTTGATGAGAAGTTTATACCACTGAGGTTGGTGGATGCAACAGGTGTACCGCTGCCATTTGGAAAACCATTAGTTAAACTGTACTCAACACCATAAGCCGTTACAGCACTACAACCGTTTGCAGGAATTGTGCCTGCTAAAGTTGCTGATGTGCCTGTTATTAAACTGGCACCTCCGGTAGTAACTGTGGGTATGGTATTAACACCTGCACCTGTTGCAGCCACATTAATTGAACTTGCTCCGCCACCACCAACAGGTATATTACCATTGTAAGATTGAACTAATGTTGGTGTAAACTGTACAAATATTTGTTGTGAATAAGAACCTCCCGGCTGTGGTAAACTTAATGATGAAGTATATGTACCACCTGCTGTTGTTGAATAAGTAAAACCTGACAAAGCACCAACAGTAACATTTGTTGTGTTAAGTGTTGTACCGGTTATAGTAAACGAATTTGGACCTGCAGTTGTGTTTAAACAAACATTACCAAAACCCGTAAGTGCCGAAGCAGTTAAAGTTGGTGCTGCAGCGCCTGATGGTGTTACCTGTGCCCAGGTAGTACCCACACGCAGCTCATCAAATTCAATAAATGGTGTGTTGGTTGGGTTATCCTGTCTCAAAAAAACCCTTGCCACACTGGCCAGGTCGGTACCTGGTACAGCAGTAGCATCGGCAGCAGGTTCGCTGCCACCAATGGCCGCAGTATTTAACCATATTCTGGCCACATCATCACCCACACCTGCATTAATATCATAAGCTGCAACAATAAAACAAGATGTTCCCGGAATTAAATCTGTTGCCAGCCAGGTTACCGCAGAATTACTTCTTGTAGAAACGCCTACATTATATCTGCCGGCTGTTGTACTCAACCTGGTCCATACAGTTCCTCCAAAAGATGTAGTGGATGCAGCTTGTATAAAACCGTTAAAATATCCGCCGGTAGTAGCAAGCGTACCTAATGAAGAAACATTCAGAATAAAAGACCTGTAAACTGAACCTGTTGTTTGTGAAGTGAAATTAGTATAGTAATCTGTTCCTGATCCGTCGTATTTTACTTTGTTGCCTGTTGAAGCAGCAAGACCTGCATAGGATAAACTGCCGGCATCAACGAGGATAGAATCACCTGTATTGATGATGAACCATGGGCTGGTTCCGGCCTGGCTTTGTGCAGATAACCCCAAAGTTGCATGTGGTGTATAGTTAAATGGCTCTGTCAGTAACTGGCTCCAGCCACTTAAAGAAGCAGCAAAGAAAACAATTACCAGGTATATTTTTTTCATAATCAAAATTTGTATTAATAAAACCTAAGAAAATAATCTGCAACAAACCGGGTAAGTGTCATATCCTCAAAAAGAATATGACACTTACAATCTGTTTATTTTAAAAATTACAGGCCTGTTATTTTAATGTCATCTACTTCCCAGGCTGATGTTTTATCGCTGCCTGTTCCTGCAGGGTCAGCACCTTCGTACCTGAAAGCAACATAAATTGTTCCGGTATAACTGTTAAGGTTGATATTGCCCGAATTGGTAAAGCCCGATGGGAAACTTGATGTTGTGCTACCCGGCGAAAGTGTTGCCTGGGATGTTAAATCTGTCCATACAACACCTGCAGCCCATGGGTTACCGGTACCTGTATAATTTGTTGAAACCAGTACTTTTAATGCAGCTTCAACATTAGTACCGCCAGGAGTAGTAGTTAAGATAAATCCCTGAATGGTTTTAAAAGTTAAAGTTTTGGTGGTACCTGTTAATGCTACTCCGGGTGTTACAAGCCAGTTGGTTACCGTGCTTGCGCCTGTTCCAAAACCACTCATGTAAGCATATTTATTGGCACTAAAGGTTCTGGCTGTCCATAATTCAGTGGCAGCTTGTGCAAGATTTGTCCAACCTGGTAAAGCAACCGGAACGTAAGGGAATGCGGTAGTTACAGCATGGCCTTCAAAATCTTCAAACAACAAAGTACCCGGCGGTAAAGCACAGGCATAAGGATTGGTAAATCTTACATCACTGGTATCCCTGATGATCAATTGACGGGTGTTTCCAAAAACAGTATACATTGCTAAAATACTTCCACGGCCCGGTGCAACCGGTTGGCCTGCAAAATTTGCATAAGCACTTGTACGAACAATAAGTGTTTGAGAACCGCATGAATTAATATCTCTGTTTACAGTGCTTTTGTAAGCTGATGTATCAGAATAAGTTCCTGTTGGGGTAGCAAACCTGTAATCATTCAATTGAATCAATGTTCCGATTAAAGGATCCTGCATATTGGTTGTGCCGGTACCTCCCAAATCGGCCCATGTAACAACTTTAGGAACAACCGGGTTGTTTAATGAACCACCCACTACATATTTACTTATTAAGTTTGCAGGAATGCCTTCCAATGACGGGCTTCCGGCAACAATTGCTTTTACACCCAGCATCATCGTTTTGTTATAATCACTTATGGCAAGGCCATTACATTTAATGAATATTTTACGGCCTACAGGATAAGTACCATACAAACTGTTTGCATCCAGCATTATCTGTAATCCACCTGTTGCATCCTGTATAAATAATTGTTTGTACAGGTTACCGCTTTTATCATCGGCTACAACTATACCTGAAATGATGATATCAGTTGTGATAACATCATAAGCGCCTGCAGAAGTATGCATGGCTTTTAATGCTTTAATAGAAGTGTTGGCTACAATGGCCGGATCGGCTGCTCCCGGAGGATTATCAAAAGTTTTTTTACATGAGCTGAAAGTAACGGCTGTTAAAACCATTATTACTGCTGTCATTAATTTAAAGATCTTGTTCATAATTTATTTTTTAAAAAGTTTTTTACTTGTTTTTATCCGCAGGACCCTGCGGGTTTATTAAAACCTGATGCCTACACTTGCAAAGAAATTGATACCGTAAGCATAAAATCTTCTGTCAGGAAATTTGTTTGTGTTTTTTTCAGCAAAATCAAAACGAAGTTGCTCATAACCGCCCGATACGATGTTTGTGTTGTTTAAAATATTATTTACACCCAGATTAAATACCAGGAAAGTCCTTTTCTTTAACTGGTTAAATTTCCGGTTCATTAACCAGGAGTAACCTGCAAATGCATCCAGTGTATATTGGTCTTCCAGTTGAGTCTGATCTAAAACCTGGTGCCATTGTGCTGAGCCCTCCGTTAAACCACTTACAGCCGATGCTGTACGGCGAACCGGATTATAATTCAGGTACATCTTATCAAAATAATTGAAATTAACATTGATGAACCAGAACTTAGGCGAACGGTAATCTAAACCAATAGTATAAGCCTGCTGTGCGGTAGGCACATAAAAATCTTTTGAATACACCACATCATTTCTTGCTAAAACTGCAGCACTGTTATCTACAGTAACCGTAGCGCTCTGGCGGGTATTATACGTGAATTGGCCAATGGCTGCCGCTGCAGTTAAATTAAGGCCCTTATATATTTTTGCTTCAAGGCCAAACTCAATACCCATATGTATTTTACCAATATTGCTGATGGCGTAGTTTACAAAATTCTGAAACTCATCGCTGTAAAATGTAAGTACATCAAGCCCGTTTTTAAAGCGTGTAAAATATCCATTGGCCCTTATTTTTAATTTAGGCGCATTCATTACATAGCCCAGTTCGGTTGACAGTATTTCCTCCGATTTCAGATTATCCTGGATAAAATCCCTGGTACGTGGGGCAATAAAAGCATTTTCGAAAAATGGCGCTCTTGATGCATAAGAGCCATTGACAAAAATATAATTACGTCCGTCAATTTTATAAGTAACGCCTCCTTTAATTCCTGAATTATAAAAATTCTGTGTTTCAGATTTTCCGTAAGAATGATTGGGAAACAATCCGGTCTTTACATTTCCGTAACGGAAGAAACTGGTGTAAGCATGTTCGCTGGCTACAAAAATATCAATCTTACGGAACTTAAAAACGCCCTGTATCCAAACAGAGCCTTTTTTAATATTCAGGTCATAATTATACCCAAACTTATCGCCTTCACGTACTATCCTGTTTGGATTATTAAGGTCATTTTGTGCTGCACCCGGGTTTGTCGGAAAATCCCTTTCGCCAAACTGGTTCACATCCACATAAAATTCTCCACCCAGCAAGTCTTCAACTTCTTTATAATAATGATTTTTCTGGCTCTGGTAAGTTATACCTGCAGTAAAAATTATATTCTCCGAAACGGAAGTATTTAAAGTAGAGTTGAAATTATACTTGGTTGTGTTGATGATCCTGTCTTCAATTATATAACGTGATCTTCTGCCCGATACATCATTACCAATAATTCCGTTTGCATTATGTACCACATCATGTGCTGCATAATTTGTGTTATACAAAACATCCCAGTTTATCTGGCGTTTGTTTACATCATTTCTTAATTCATCAGCAACCTGTGCAGCATATACAGGGTCAAGCTGGTAGCTTGGTAAATAACGGTAATAATCAGGCCTTGGGTCGGCGGCATTGTACCAGTCTAAACCGGTGGTGCTTCTTTTACCAATAGTAATTGAAGCGGCTGTTACCAACGATGTTTTATCCGATACTTTCCAGTCGTGGGTTAAAATACCAATGGGTTGAAAAGATTTGGCAACACTTGAATTTCTTTTTTTACCATTCTGGTATCCCCATAAAGGATTGTAATAATTATCATTGGCAAGATTAACCATTTCGGAAACCGATGCTCCCTGGCGGCCATTTTCAGTTGGTGTTGCAAAAGCTACAAAAGATAACAGGTGCCTGTCGTTAAACCGTTTGTCAACGCCTGCAAAAAAAGACCAGCCATCATAAAAAGTACCATCGGCATAACCTTCAGTGGCCCAGCGGCGTGAGCCCGAAAAACTAAATGCCCAGCCTTTACTGTTTAAACCGGTTGAATGCGTTAGCATGATACGGTTATTATAATTACGGTTAGATGCAGCATAGTTAATACTGGTTTGCTTACGTTGTTTTGAAGCACGGGTATCAAAATTGGTAAGCCCGCCCAGGTCGCCATAACCAAAGGTTGTAGATCTTAAACCTGATGTAGATTCCCGGTTACGCAATACATCATTTAAACCTCCCCACTGCCCAAAAGGTGTAAACCCGTTATCGAGGTTTTCCATGGGGGCACCATTGATATACGTGTTAAATTGGTCGGCATCATAACCCCTGATGCGAAAACGAACAGCACCAAATTTAAAAGTAGCGGCATTTAAAAAGGGGTCTCTTCCGGCACTTAGCTGCGAAGAAATGTTTTGTGAAGTTCCGTCCGACTCCTCACTTTCATCTAAGGAAATTACAGGGATGTTATCTGCTTGGTTCTCTTTAAGCGTTTCAACGATGGTTGTATCAGGAACCGGTTCAGTTGTTTTGGGTTTTACCACCTGCGAAAAAGCTGCCGGCAAAAAAACGCCCGAAAGCAAGGCCACAAGCAAGCAATGTTTAATTTTGGACATCATAAATGTTTTGTTAAAAAAGTCAGCAAATGTAGGCCTTTAATGGAGTTTTCAATTTAAAATTTCAAGATTAACATATTAGTCATATTAAAATACTTATTATGGAGCACAGATGAATAACTTTGCCAATTATTAAAAAAACTTATGACAAGAATTTTTTTAACTATTGCTGTTATATTTGTATCAATTTCAACGGGTTACGCCCAAAAGGAAAACTTCAGGGTTTCTTTAATTGGTTTTTACAACCTTGAGAATTTTTATGACACGGTAAATAATCCAAAAGTAAACGATGAAGAATTTTTACCAGGCGGCGAAAGACACTATAATACCCGTATCTTTTTAGATAAAGTTGGCAGGCTGTCAACTGTTATTGCTAAAATGGGTACAGAAATTAATCCCGATGGATTAGCAATATTAGGCGTGGCAGAAGTAGAAAATGATACGGTATTGAGCATCCTTGTCAAACATCCCAATATTAAAAGCAGGAATTTAAAATTTGTACACTACGATTCCCCTGATGCAAGAGGAGTTGATGTGGCCATGCTATATAATCCAAAATATTTTAAACCACTTTACAGTGCTCCCCTGTTTGTGCAGCTTCCGGGTGGCTCAAAGGAATCATTTTTTACACGTGATATATTGTATGTAAAAGGATTGATGGATGGAGATACTGTACATGTTTTTGTAAATCACTGGCCATCGAGACTGGGTGGTGAGGAGCGCTCCGCTCCGGCAAGGGCAGCAGCAGCGCAGGTAGCTAAAACGGTTATTGATTCACTGATGATGGTTAATCCATTAGCCAAGATTGTACTTATGGGCGATTTGAATGATGACCCCACCAGCCCCAGCGTTACCAAAGTGCTTAAAGCAAAAGGAAACATTAATGATATAAAAGAAAAAGGACTCTTTAATCCCTGGGTTGATTTTTATAAAAAGGGAATAGGCACTTTAGCATACCAGGATGCATGGGGATTGTTTGACCAGGTAATTATATCAAAAGCATGGTTGGATAAGAGCCAAACAGGATACCATTTTAGCAGGGCGGTTATTTACAATAAAGAATTTTTAGTGCAGCAAACAGGTAAATACAAAGGCTATGGCAAAAGAACCTGGGATGGTATGACGTATAATTATGGTTATAGTGATCACTTCCCGGTATATGTAACCATGCTTAAAAAAGTGAATTAACTTAATGTGTCTCAGCGGGGTTTTCGCAAACGGATTCTATTAATTATTATAAACTTTGTGCGAAATCCCGATGTTTGAAGACCTCTGCTATTTATAATCTCCCATTTAAAAATAAAAGCTACAGCATTTTTGTTTAGGTGCATTATACATCGGGGTTTCACCTAAAAGACTTTTCTATTTATTAGTAAGCTGTGAAAAACCCGCTGGGACAGTTTTGCCAAACCCGATGTAAGCTGCAATTTTATTAATAAGAGCATTTATTTTTTCTCAAGGATTTTCGAACTTCTTTTTTTGTCAGTGTCCATATATTTACTAAAACAGTACTGTCATTGTTTTGTGTTTCAAAATATTTGTTAGATTTTAATACTTCAACTCTTTTAATTGCCTTTGTTGATATTTTAAGGCTGTCATTAGAGATTAAAAAGCCATTTAAAAAATATATTTTCTTTTTGTCTTTTTGAGCAGCGGAATTTTGGAATTCTACATTTGAAGGAATAGTAAAATTAAAAACCTGTTTAGTAGTTTCTAGAATTACTCCGTTTATTCCAATGTCACCATACTTTTTATAAGAATTCGGGCAATAAAAAACTTCAACCCGTGTGATTAAAGTATAGTCATTTTCCTCTCGTCGAATTATAACTCCATTAGCGATAGTTATGCTGTTGCAATGATGTGTCCCTTTTATAAAGCGAGCTTTTGTTGATTTAAGGAAATCGTCACAAAGACGTGGGGTCATTTTTTTACTTGCAGCGCAAGCAGATAGAAAAAATAAAAAAAGTATAAAAATATGGCGCATTGGTTGATAGAATGTCTGACAAAAATTGCAGCTTACTCTCAAATATACGCAACACCCGGTACAGTTTTCCAATGATTATCAATACAAAACTTTACCACATAATCTCCATTAAAAAAGTAACTGGCCCACCGCCA
>JANOVD010000072.1:0-7146 GCA_031417255.1 Chitinophagaceae bacterium | reverse complement strand
TATGTTTTTAGCCAAACTGATTGCCATGGTTTTCTTTTTGGTTGATGATATCAGAAGTTTTATTCAATGGGTTTCTGGAAAATTCTTTTTTAACAATACCGAAGTTGAAGGCATGGCAGGCGATGGCATAAGCCGTTCTGTGTTTTTAAGCTGGCTGGGACTTGCAGCCGGCGGAACATTATTTGGAAGCCTTATTTATGGTTTCGGAAATAAATATAATTATAGTTTAAAACGCCTGCAGTTAACCTACGATAATTTACCGGCTGCATTTAAAGGGTTAAAAATTATTCATATCAGCGATATACACAGCGGCAGTTTTACCAATAAAAAAGCGGTGCTGCATGGCGTAGAAAAAATTCTGAACGAAAAACCCGATATCATTTTATTTACCGGCGACCTGGTGAACGACCGTACCAGTGAAATGGAAGATTATATGGATTTGTTTAGCCAATTAAAAGCGCCCATGGGTGTGTATAGTACATTCGGCAATCATGATTATGGCGATTATGTAAGATGGCCTTTTAACGGAATTACCAAAGACCAGAACCTGGAAGACCTTAAAAAAGAACAAGCAGATTTGGGATGGCGTTTGCTGATGAATGAACATGTGGTTTTGGAAAGAGGCGGAGAAGAGATCGCTTTGCTGGGCATAGAAAACTGGAGCAACAAAGCCCGCTTTCCTAAACACGGCCGTATGGACCTGGCACACCCGGGAACAGAAAAATATCCTTTTAAAATATTAATGAGCCACGACCCCAGCCATTTGGATGCGGAAGTAAAATCCAAATACGCCGATGTGGACTTAACACTGAGCGGCCATACACACGGTATGCAGTTTGGGGTAGAGATACCCGGTTTTAAATGGAGCCCTGTACAATATATGTATAAACAATGGAGCGGTTTGTATGAAGATGGAAAACAAAAACTGTATGTAAACCCCGGTTTTGGTTTTATTGGTTACCCCGGCAGGGTGGGGATATTGCCGGAGATTACGGTGATTGAGTTGGTGTAATCTCTAATTTGTGTAATTCCTAAGAAGCAAACATCATGATGAAATAGACATATGTTTTGAGTGGATTAATCACTTATTATTGAAGATGAAAAATTTATTTGTTGTATTTTTTTTAATCATAGGTTACCAAAAATCTCTTTTTGCGCAAAAAGATAAAATACCATCTAATATAGAAGAAGCAATCCAACTGCTTTCTGTAGATGTCCCCGATGAATTAAAGTTAAAAATAAAAAACACGAGTGATGATAGCTTGCTTCAACTTGTTGAACCTTTTGGGGGCGATTATTTTGCTCTGTTTAGCTGGGCTGTAAAGGATTCGGCCCTAGGTAATTATTACAAAGAATTGAAGGTATACGGTTCAGAAAAAATTCAAGATGTGGTGTTGCGGGCCTTTAAAAGATACCTCAATGGTGAACCGATCAATCATGAGCAAATTGTTTTACCGATACGCCTGGCGCAAGAAAAATGGGAAGAAGAATATAAAGTGCGTTTTACACTTGACAGTTTAAAGGGGATCTATATTCCTAAAGACCTTGATGATTGTTTCAGACGACTAAATGAACTTTTAAGGGATTCAACAAAGCAATTGATAAAGAGTTACAAAGAAGACAAGTTTGTCAATGAAGCTCATTTAACGACTGGTATGCAATTGCGAAATAACTGGAAATTATGGGTAGGGTCAAGACTTACTTTGTATTTTAATAATTTAGGCATTTACCATGCAGAAGATATGTCAGGAATTATCTTACGTTCTTATCACAGATATTTACTGGGCAGAGATTTAATGTTAGAAACTCAGATCAAAAGATACAAATACTATTGGACCATCTCAAAAAAGCCAGAAGTCGAAAATTTCCCATCAAATTCTGGTGATTTGGATTTTTATAAAACATTCTTTTATAAAAGCAAAAGATACGGTGAAGGTGCCTTACATATTGCTGACTCAGATACTTTAAAGGGCCTATGGCTATTTGATTATCATTTAGGGTGGGCTAAAATTCCTAATGAAGAGCTGCTGTCAGGCTTAAAAGGGAAGAACTTTGAGAGGTTGCTTAAAAAACTCTATAAAAAATATAGAATAGAAATAAATAAGAAATAAAAAATGCCGGGAAGGCGGGGATATGTTTTGGAATTTTAATTCCCGTCTTACCGTCTTCCCGGCAAAAAAATTACACAATATAATTAACCTTAAACCCCGGCACCTTAATTAAACTGTCAAATTCTCTATCTCCCGTAATTAGTACAGCTTTTTTTTCTATGGTTAAAACAGCGGCAAAAGCATCTGCATAAGAAAGAGAATGCTTTGCTTTAATTTCTGCTGCCTGCATACACATATGAAGGCTTGCATCTACAATATGTATGGGAAGTTGTTTTATTGTATGTATTGCTGCTTCTGCAGTTTTCGCATTTGCTTTTCTGCAAAGCATATAATATAATTCGCCAAGATTTATAGCCGATATGTAACTTTCTATTTCATCCCTTGCTATCTTAACTAAAAGGTCTTTTACAAAAGTGTAGCCCGGTTCTTTCCTGAAAAAATTGATAAGTGCGTAACTGTCTAAAACAATTTTATTCATTTACTTTTTTTTGCTTTTCCAAATATCAGGTTCATCTTCCTTTCCTCCAACTCCTTCTCTTCCTGTTTCATTTTCATATATTCATTTGTAGAGGGTAATGAGCTTTTTAAAATACCAGCGAGACTTTCAAAATAATGTTCATCCATCGGCTTTATTACCAGGCCACCTTTGGTTTCTTCAAACACGACTTTTACCCCGCTTTTGATACCGTACTTGTTTCTGAGGCGTTTTGGGATAAGTAATTGTCCTTTAGTGGTTAATATAGAAGTTTCCATACTTTTTTAATTTAATTAGACAAATATATAAAAGTAACACGAAATTTAAAAGTGTTACTTTATTTATTTTTATCCACATTATAAAAAAGGCATAAAAAAGCCCCCCGATTTATCGGGGGGCTTTAATCTTATTTAAAACTCCTTCTCTCTTTAGGCGCATAAATTCTTTTTCTTCCTTCGGCCCGGTCGCTTCTGCCGCCTTCATCATTTGGCCTTTTAAAACCACCGTCGGCTTCATTCATACGTACCGTGCGGTTGTTGTATCGTTTGCCATCAATGGCGCTGATCATTTTACCGGCTTCGGCTTTATCAATTTCAATCCAACTGTTCATATCCCTCATATCAATCTTGCCTAGCACTTCTTTCTTCAGATCACTTTCATCTAAAATAAACTGTAAAAAACTGGCTTTATAAAAACCATCTTTAGTGCCCAGGTTAATGAATAACCTGGTGTAACCACTGTCACGCCTGTTGAATTCGGTGCGTTCTTTTCTGCTTCCACTCATATCGCCGGTTCTCTCAACGGGCCTTCTTTCGCCCCTGATATCAGACCTGTTCAGGTCATCTGCATTTTCGTAATACTTTAAAAAATGACTGAACTCCAATGCTGCAACTCTTTGTAAAACTTCTTCTTTGCTTACATCAGCAAATTTTTCCATCAGGTCGGGCATATAGGTTTCATAATCGCCATGGCTAACATCGGCCTGCATTAATTTATCCATGAAATGAAAAAACTGTTTGCGGCAAACATCTTTGCCCGAAGGAACATCAACTTTATGAAACTGTGCATTGATCATTCTTTCCAGGGATTTGATCTTATACGATTCCCTGCTGTGACAGATAGACAAACAGATACCTGTTTTACCGGCACGGCCTGTACGTCCGCTGCGGTGTGTATATACTTCCATATCATCGGGTAACTCAAAATTGATAACATGGGTAATGCCATCCACATCAATACCTCTTGCAGCCACATCGGTTGCAATCAGCAATTGTAAATTTTTACTGCGGAAACGCCCCATTACTTTATCTCTTTGCTGCTGTGTAAGGTCACCATGCAATGCTTCAATATCATATCCGGCTTTGCTCAGGCGCTCAGAAACTTCCTGTGCATCTGCCTTGGTACGGGTAAAAATAATTCCGTACATATCGGGGTTAAAATCTATCAAACGCTTTAACGATTCATAACGGTGTTGAGCAGGCACTACTGAATACTGGTGAACAATATTTACATTGCCACTGTTCTTTTTACCAACTGTAACCTCTTTTGGGTTATCCATATAGTTTTTAGAAATCGCCCTTACTTCGGGTGGCATTGTAGCACTGAATAACCATGTGCTTTCCCTGTTGATGGTATTTTTTAAAACGAAATCAATATCATCACGGAAACCCATGTTCAACATTTCATCGGCCTCATCGAGTACTACATATTTTACTTTTTGCAGGTCAATGGCTTTTCTTTCTATCAGATCAATTAAACGGCCCGGTGTTGCTACAACAATGTGTACACCTTTTTTAAGGTTGCGAATCTGCATCATGATAGAGGCGCCGCCATACACTGCTTCGGTAAAAATATTGCGGCTGTGTTTTTTATAGGTTTCCAGGTCGTTGGTAATTTGCAAACACAGTTCACGTGTTGGGCAAACTATCAATGCCTGTGGATGGCGCTGGGCGCCATCAATCAACTGTAATAAGGGAAAACCAAAAGCGGCGGTTTTGCCGGTACCTGTTTGGGCAAGCCCGATAAAATCGGTTGTGCCTGATAACAGCACAGGGATGGCTTTTTCCTGTATAGCTGTTGGTGTTTCAAATCCTAAATCGGTAATAGCCTGTACCAATTGTTCGTTCAAGCCTAAGGCTTCAAATGCATTCATGAAATTTGTTTTGCGATAGCCACATGTAATTTTCCCTGTTACCTCGTCAAACTTAGTATGGGATGTCATGCTTTTGGCCGTTGGTAAACTACAGGGAAATTAAATTGTCCCGAAAGAAAATCTATTTGCAACAGCAACTGAGCATGTCATGTAATTCTCAGTTTTAATCCCGATATTTATCGGGAGGGCGCAAAGGTAGGTTATTTAATTTCATTTTTGGCATCATGTTGAATTTATTAACTGAGTTAAACAGTTTTATAAATTAAAGACATGTGATTTTTAATAACTATTAAACTAAATTTGATTTTTAGTATCTAATACTGGCCCAACTCAACCTTATGTATAAATTTGTATTGCTGCTGATCTTTTCAATCGCTGCTTCGTGCATTTACGGACAAACTGATTCGCTTACCAAAGAAGAAAGACGTTTACTGGATTCGATGTTTAATAACGACGAGTTTATAAAGCTGATGATGGGGAAAGACAGAAGCTATGTGGATGTAAATTTTGGAATGGGCAACGGAATTTTCAGTTTAAAAAATAACGCTTTAAATGCCGGACAGGCACAAACCGACAAAATTTATTACAAACCATCGGTTGGATATTATCATAAAAGCGGCCTTGCTTTTACGTTGAGTGGCTTTGCAGCAACTGATGACGGGGCATTAAAAATGTATCAGTATGCCATCAGTCCCTCTTATATGTACAGCAATAAAAAGTTTTCTGCAGCTATTTCCTATACCAGGATCATTGAAGGCTCATCAGCAAGTTTTGATGTAAGCCCTTTTAAAAATGATTTTTATGCAAGTGCGCTTTATAAAAAAACCTGGATCCAACCCGGGATTGCTGTTGGATTTTCTTTTGGTAAACAGGTAGAATATTATGATTCCAGTTTTTGGTTCTACCCCCAACCTCCGGAGCCACCCAGGATAATTCATTTAAGAGATACGATAACAACAAAGCTAAGCGGCTTCTCCCTCACTTTATCTGCAGGGCATACCTGGTATTTTTGGGAACTTATCAATAAAAAAGATTGGCTTCAGATACAACCAACATTTATGCTGAATACAGGATCGCAAAAATGGAATACGGTGCATTCAAACAGGATATTCAGAAACTTTCCCAGGCTGGCCAATTATCTTAAAAAAAGATTTGGTGATGGAAGCGGATCAGAAAAATTCAACCTGCAGTCTGCAGCTTTTGCGGCAAAACTCACTTATTACTATGGTAAATTTTACTTGCAGCCACAAATCTATCTCGATTACTATTTACCAACAACCACCGAAAAAAGGTTAACATCGCTGTTTTCTGTTACTGCCGGTTTTTCTTTCTATTAATTTATGAATAGCTTTAACAAAGCATTTATACTTTTTTCTCTTAACAAAAGTTTGTAAATATTATTAAACCGTTGGCATATTACTTGGGGCATTCCTGATAACTAAATTTTTATTTATGAAAACAAAACTTGTAATCCTGGCAATCTTCAGTATCATGGGGACTGCGTCATTTGCACAAAAAATTAAAGTAGGTGTTAAAGGTGGCGCCAACATCAACAAACTCACCGGTAAATCTTTCAGCGATGAGTTTTCATTCGGTTATCACCTGGGTGGTATGGTATCGGTAGGGCTGGGCAAAAAATTTGCCATTCAGCCCGAAATTTTATTTAACCAGATCAATGTAGATACATCCAGCAGTTACAGCACAGTGTATCAGTTTAACAAGTTAGAAAAAGTAAAACTGAAATACCTGAGTTTACCCATCCTGTTAAATTTTAAGCCGGTTAAATATATTACCCTGCAGGCAGGCCCACAGTTTGGTATATTGATGAACAAAAGCAAAACCCTTTTACAAAACGGAAAAGAAGCATTTAAAACCGGCGACTTCAGTATGCTGGGCGGTGTACAGGTTAATATATCGCACCTGAATATTTATGCACGTTATGCAGTTGGTCTTAGTAATTTAAATGATATAGATAACAAAGAAAAGTGGAAAAGCCAAAGTGTTCAGATTGGCGTAGGGTTTACATTATAATTATCAGGAACGTATGATGGTGAGAGAGCCATCTGCGTTCAGTTTTACAATAGCAGACGGCATTGCCGCTGTTAAATCATCACGGCGGTGTTGCACTATATAGTCAACACCGGTTTT
The DNA here is from genome assembly GCA_031417255.1 of Chitinophagaceae bacterium. Lineage (GTDB taxonomy): Bacteria > Bacteroidota > Bacteroidia > Chitinophagales > Chitinophagaceae > Ferruginibacter. Next base: position 260 of record JANOVD010000072.1, on the reverse strand, counting down.
TATTTCTATATCTATATCTTCAAAAATTGCCGGCGGCGGATAGCCTGAAATATTAGCTGATGTGGAAACAATCGGCTTGTCAAAATTTTTGATCAGCTGTTTGCAAAATGCATCATTGCAGATGCGTATGGCTACAGTACCGTCTTCCTGAATCATATTTTTTGCAAGGCCGGTGCCGCCTTCATATATAAATGTGGTGGGTTTATGAATCCCTTTGATGTAATCGAAAATTTTAGGATCGGGGTCTGTTACATATTTAC
>JANOVD010000071.1:0-10837 GCA_031417255.1 Chitinophagaceae bacterium | reverse complement strand
TTCAACCAAAACCAAAAAAGAGCATAAAGTTATGAGTACTTCTACAGCTAAATTAGACACAGCAACTTTCGGCACCGGTTGTTTCTGGTGTACCGAAGCCATTTTTCAACAACTGGAAGGCGTTGAAAAAGTTACCAGTGGTTATAGCGGTGGTACGGTAGCAAACCCAACATATGAAGAGGTTACCGGTAAAGGTACCGGCCACGCCGAATGTTTGAATATTATATACGATTCCAGCAAGATCAGTTTTGATGAGTTGCTTGAAATTTTTTGGCAAACACACGACCCTACAACATTAAACAAACAGGGCGCTGATGTGGGGCCGCAATATCGCAGCGTGGTTTTTTATCATAATGAAGAACAAAAAGCAAAGACTGCCAAATACAAAGCATCGCTTGATAAAAGTGGCGCATTTGATAATCCAATTGTTACTACTTTAGAACCATTCATGGTGTTTTATCCTGCCGAGTCCTATCATCAAAATTATTATAAAAATAATACCAGCCAGGGTTATTGCCAGTTTGTAATAAGGCCCAAGGTTGAAAAGTTTGAGAAGGTGTTTAAGAGCAAATTGAAGAAGAATTAGATTTTGTTGTAAGAACACGCCTCCAGGCGTGTTCCTACAAAAATAATTAGTTGGATTTAAAATTAAAGGGTGAATTATTTACAACTTTTTTTTCTTTTTCAGGCATTGGTTGCCCTTTGTGGCAAGTGTAGCAGGTTACAGCCTGTACTTGTACAGCAGTTACTTCCTCATTGAACTGGAAATATTTTTTGTTGATGTCCATCGTCATCCGCATCATATTTCGTGTAATTTCTTTTTCGGGTTTATCATCTTTGTCGAAAATAAGTGCATCGGCTTTTTTATCCTTTACATGACAGTAATTACAATCCACACCCAGTTGAACATTAAAACCATCCATTATCTTATCAAGCGAATCGGTTGTTATGTTTTTTGGCAATACCTGCAGGTTTTTAAATTCTAAATTTACCGGTTGCTTAACTGCAGCAATGCCGATAAAAATAAATGTTGCAAGTGCTGACAATACTTTAATTTTTTTTAGCGACTTCATAAATCATAATATTAGATGATGTGTTATCGTTGATTTTTTTTTAAAAAACTTTTATAATCTGGGATCAAATATAAAATCTTCTGCACTGGTTAATTTAATTTTTTTAAAATCAGGATGATTGGAATTAAGGATAAAATTAAATTCATTTTTGATGAGTGCCGAAGGCACTTTTAAAATTGCAGTGATGCCTGCTAAAAGCCAATCTGCACCCTTATTTTGGCAATAAATAAAGTTTTCGTTTTTTTGCCATCCAGTTTTTAAATGTCCTTCATCAATGATGTCAATTTTTAAATCATCCGGAATTTGAATAATCATAACTCTGTATAATGCATTGTTGCCCTCCCCACTCCTGTGTACTAAGTTTTCCAGGCAGGCCAGTGATCTGCTTTCAGCAGTATATATCACAAAACTACCCTTATGATTCCACCTGGCGGCATAGCCGCTTGCTTTTAAAACAGTACTGTATTCTTCCTTTGCAATGCGGTAAACAATCATAATTATGCTAAATCTCCGTGTGCAATACGGTTAAGTTCATCAAGAATGTAATTGATACCTGTAACTGTAGTAATAAATGTGTTTGGTACCCGGTTACCCATTCCAAAAGCTGGCTTATTTAACCAGTTTATAAAACTTTCATTTGTACCAAAAACCTTTTCGCCTTTATTGTAAAGCACAATGGTTTTTAAAATAAACTCGCTTTGCAAGGGGCTTAATTTTTTGTTTTCTTTTTGATAACGGGTAATGGTTTTATAAGAAACATCTAATAAATCTGCTGCGTAATCCTTATCGTATTTGGCAACTGTAAGCATATCATTAAAAGATGTTGCGTACATTACTTCTGGCTCATTAACAATATTTTGGGCTTCATCGGTGAGGTAATTTTTATACTCTTTGTAAACTGTGGCTGCGGTATTTTGAGTTTTCATTATTAATTATTTTTCTCAAAGATAGACATATTTCCATAAAACAAAGACATTTGTCTAATTTTTTTTTACCCTTCTCAACTCCAGCAGGTTTAAACTGTTTGGATAAAAGTTTTGAATATTCAGATGAACAAGATGTATGGCCATATCATACCAAAGCGGCACAACCGGTGCATCATTGATGATGATGCGGTCCATTTGCTGATACAGTTTATACCTGAGCGAATCATTTTTTTCAGATAATGCCTTTTCGTACAACAGATCAAACTCCGCATTTTTATACCGTGTATAATTTGGCGGGGCCGGGTTCTTACTATAAAATACACTCAGGTAATTCTCTGCATCAGGGTAATCAGCAATCCAGCTTCCCCTGAAAAATGTTGCCTGCGATTTGGAGGTTTGCTCCATCAAACTTTTCTGTATCACTTCAACCTGCACTTTAATACCGATTTGCAAAAGTTCATTGGCAATATAAGTACCCAGGTCGCCATAAATGGGAATAGTTAATAATTTTATTGTGGGCAGGTTTTTTCCTTCGGGATAACCGGCTTCTGCCAAAAGTTGTTTTGCTTTGGCAACATCGTAATGATATCCCTGTACAGCAACGGAATCAAAAGAAGGAAGTCCGGCAGGCACAAAACCACTCTCGGCAGCAGTGCCAATACTGTTTCGCAAATACAGCATCATTTTTTTACGGTTGAAACCATAATTGATGGCCTGCCTTATCTTTTGCATTCGTAATGGCGAATTTTTTACCAGTTCATTTTCGGCATCAACCAAAATGCCCAGGTATTCAATATTGAGGTAAGGATGTTTGTGTAATTTAATTTTACCCTGCCAAGTTTTTTTAAGGTTGCCGGTTTTGGTAAGCACTTCATCTTTAAAGGATGGATCAATATCATCAATAAAATCGAGCCTGTTTTGCTGAAACTCTAAAAACTCTGTTGCTTTACTGTCGTAAAAAGAAACCTTGATGCCATCTAAATATGGTAACGATCTTCCTTCGGCATCTTTTTCAAAATAAGTTTCATTCTTTTTTAAGATGAGGGCCTGCCCTTCTTCCCAGGCAACAAAGCTGAAAGGGCCAGTACCAACGGGGTGTCGGCGAAAATCGCTTTTATATTTTTCAACCGCTTCTTTTGCAATGATGGAACAATACTGCATACTCAATATGCCAAGTATGGATTGAAATGGCTGGATTAATTTGAGCTGGAAAGTTGTATCATTAATTGCTGTAAACCCATTTACAGAATCTACCCGGTTATTAAATATCCATGCACCGGGACTGGCGGTGTTTTTATCAATTATTCTTTTAAAACTGTATTCAACATCATGGGCTGTCAGCTTTCTGCCTTTGCCATTTGAAAAGCAGGCATCATCCGTAAAAAAAACATCATTGCGTAAAAAGAAAGTAAAGGTCAGGTTATCATCCGAAATGTTCCAGTGTGTTGCCAGCGATGGCTGCATCTGCATATTGCTGTCAATCTCAATTAATGTATTGTAAAGCTGATGCGTTGCCCACATCACCTGTTTGTTTTTTGCAAATGCCGGGTCAAGTGAAGCAAGTCCGCTGCTTTCGTTGTAACGGAATATTTTTTTATCGGGATGCTGGTGATTTTTACAGGAAGAAAAAATAATTAACCACAAAGGCACAAAGGCACAAAGGAAAATGATGAACGGCTTTTGGTATTTGTATCTAACTGGCATAAAAAAACTAAATTAGCACTTATATACAAATTGATATGAAACAAATAGCAAAAGCATTTATAATTCTTAATTTTTCATGCTTAATTATTAGTTGCCTGCAGGCCCAGCCCTTAAAACAATCAAAGGGTTTTACCCGTGCTGATACTTTGCGTGGTACTTATGGGCCTTCAAGAGATTGGTGGGATGTGTTGAAATATGACATGTATGTGAAGTTTAATTTGAAAGACAGTTCGATCAGTGGTTATAATGTGATTTCAATTAAACAGAAACGTGTGGGTAAAGAAATGCAAATTGATTTACAAGAGCCAATGATTATTGATAGCATAATTTTATCTCAAACAAAAGACCCAGGAACTCATGATGCGGATTATTATACCGTAATTTTTTATAAGGAAGCTATTCGTAAAGATGGTAATGCATATTTTATTGAAGGACCTGCTCAAAATAGCATAATAACAGAGGTGGAAGTATTCTACCACGGCAAACCCCGTGTCGCCATTCGCCCACCATGGGATGGCGGCTTAATTATGAAGAAAGATAAAAACAACAATCCCTTTGTTAGCCTTGCATGCCAGGGTTTGGGCGCCAGCGTTTGGTATCCTTGTAAAGACCACCAAACTGATGAACCTGATAGTGCAGAAATGCATATTACCATTCCTGATTCGTTGGTATGTGTTGGCAACGGGCGCTTTCGTGGAAAAATAAATAACGGCGATGGTACTGCTACTTATAATTGGGCAGTTACCAATCCCATCAACAGTTACAATCTCATTCCATACATTGGCAAATACACACATTTCAGCGAAGTATATGACGGCGAAAAAGGAAAACTGGATATGGATTACTGGGTATTGGATTATAATCTTGATAAAGCTAAAAAGCAGTTTAAAGATGCCCCCAAAATGATGAAAGCATTTGAACATTGGTTTGGGCCCTACCCTTTTTATGAAGATGGGTTTAAACTGGTGGAAGCGCCGCATTTGGGTATGGAGCATCAAAGTGCTACTGCATATGGCAACAAATATATGAATGGTTACCTGGGCCAGGATTTAAGTGGCACAGGCTGGGGATTAAAATGGGATTTTATTATTGTGCATGAAGCAGGCCACGAATGGTTTGCCAATAATATAACAACTAAAGATATAGCAGACATGTGGGTGCATGAAGGCTTTACAAACTACAGCGAAACCTTGTTTACCGATTACTGGTACGGCAAACAGGCAGGTAATGAATACGTTATTGGTACCAGGAAAGGAATACAAAATGATATTCCCATCATTGGCATATACAATGTAAACCAGGAAGGCAGCGGCGATATGTATCCAAAGTCGGGCAATATGTTGCATGCTATCAGGCAGGTAATAAATGATGATGAAAAATTCAGGATGATACTAAGGGGACTGAATAAAACATTCTACCACCAAACAGTTACTACCAAACAGGTTGAAGATTATATCAACAAAGAAAGCAAGATCAATTTCAGCAAAGTATTTGATCAGTATTTAAGAACGATACAAATTCCGGTGCTGGAATATAAAATTAATGGATACAAACTTTCTTACCGTTATACCAATTGCGTAAAAGGATTTAATCTGCCATTAAAAATAAAATTCAAGACAGAGCAATGGATAAAGCCTACTGAAAAATGGAAAACACTTAATCTGTATCCCGAAGGCGATAATAGTTTTTCGGTTGACCCAAATTTCTATATCAAAACAAAAAAGGTAGAGTAATACTTGTTCTGTCATTCCGGGCATAGCGAGGAATCTATTTAGATTTCTCTCCCGATAAGTATCGGGATCGAAATGACAAAAAACAAAAAAGTCAGCCTAATTTAGCAGCAAACAAAGCTATGTCGCAAATTCGTAAGCAGAGTATCATTTCATCCATGGTGGTGTACATTGGCTTTGCTATCGGTTTTTTTAACACCTGGTTATTTACAAGAGAAGACGGTTTTACCCAGGCTGAATACGGTCTTACCGGTATTTTTATGGCCGTTGCCAATATCATGTTTTCGGTTGCCAACATGGGCATGGTAGCGTATGTGCATAAATTTTATCCTTATTACAACGATAATTTGCCCCAAAAGAAAAATGACCAGCTTACCTGGGCAATTGTTTTTTCTTTGATTGGATTTGGCCTGGTGGTTATTGCCGGTTTATTATTTAAAGACCTGGTTATAAGAAAATACGGCACCAACTCCCCCGACCTGGTAAAATATTATTATTACATTTTCCCTTTTGGAATGGGACTTACGCTTTTTTCTATTTTAGAAGCCTATGCCTGGCAATTAAAAAAAGCGGTATTCACCAATTATTTGCGTGAGATACAGTTCAGGGTTTTTACAACCATTCTTATTGTGCTGAGTTTTACCGGCATCATTGCATCATTCGACCTGTTCATCAAAATATATTCATTTACATTTCTTGCGGTTGCATTGGTATTGTTGATATACCTGTTTTATAACAATAAAATTTCCTTTACATTTTCGGTAAGCAGGGTTTCAAAAAAGTTTTTTAAAAAGATCATTTCGCTGATCTCTTTTGTGTATGGTGGCAGCCTGGTTTTTACGGTTTCAATGGTTATTGATACAATTATTATAGCTGCTCTGTTGCCCAACGGGCTTGCATTGGCCGGTGTTTATACACTAGCACAAAATATTGCCAGTTTAATTCAGGCTCCGCAACGGGGTATTATTTCATCTTCGCTTGGTGCATTATCACAAGCATGGAAAGATAAGGACATGAAAAGAATTAACCGTATCTATCACAGCTCATCTATAAACCAGTTAATTTTTTCAGTGGGTATGTTTGCACTTATATCGTTAAATTTTTCTGATGCTATTCCCGCCTTTAATATGCAGCCGGGTTATAGAGAAGCGATGTGGGTTTTCTTTTATATTGGCCTGATGCGTATTGTAGATATGGGCACGGGTGTAAGCAGCCAGATCATCAATACATCAACACTTTGGCGATTCGATTTTTATACCGGCATTATTTTACTTTCATTAACACTTCCGCTGAACTATATTTTTACCAAATACTATTTTGGTGTTATGGGGCCTGCTATTGCAAACCTCATCAGTTTTACAATTTATAATACTATCCGCTATTGGTTTTTAATTAAGAAGTTTAACCTGCAGCCATTTACAGTTAAAACTATTTATGCGCTGATACTGGGTATTGCATCTTTTTATTGTTGTTATTTCCTGTTTAATAATATACATGGTTTTACAGGCATGGTAACGAGGAGTATTGTTTTTCTGCTGATATTTGTTACGGGGGCATTTGTATTAAAATTATCACCAGATCTTTTACCCGTTTGGCAGTCTTTTCAAAAACGGTTGGGCATAAAAAAAGGAGATCAATGATCTCCCTTATATCTTTTCATAGTTTTTTTTATTCTGTTACAGGGGCCGGTGCCACAATTCTTCCGCCACCAATATATTTTTTGCTCCAGTAGGTTTCAGAAAGATTACTAATGGTTACGCCAATACTGGTACTTGCATGCGTAAAATATCCATTGGCCAAATACAGGCCAACATGACTAACCCCACGCCCGGTTTTAAAAAACACCAGGTCGCCCTGTTGTAATTCTTCTTTTTCAAGTTTTATACAATCAGTATACTGGTTACGGGAGGTTCTGGGAAGCACAAGGCCGTAAACCGAATGTACAATGGTGCCGGTATAAGCGCTGCAATCAATACCTTTATCTGTTGCACCGCCATACCTGTAACGGGTGCCCCACCATTTTTCAATTTCGGCAAACAAAGTTTTGTTGGTTACCGCTTCTACTTCCATATCCAGCAACTGTGCATATTTAAATTGTAGAGAAGTGAAACTTTCTATAGCAGCAACTTCATCATCTTTTTTCGACAATGCCTTTGCCGGCTTTGCAGTAACAACTGACGGGGCTTTAATTTCAATTCCCTCAATAAATTTTTCTGATTTTTTTGGTACACTTGTAGCATTCAACTGTTCTATATTAACAGAAGACTGAGCATTGGCCGTTAAAGTTGTTCCTGAAAGAATGCCGATGGCTACAGAAACAAGAAAGAAGTTTTGCATACGTAAACTTTGGGGTTTAAAACGTAAGTACAACTTAGTCTTGTGTTTTATATTCCTCTATAATTCTTTGATTTTTCTTTGCTTATCTGATATGATCTGTTATTCCTGTCCTACAAACTGATGATAAATTGATTTTTCTAATGACTGCCGTCGGCAGTTAAACTGTGCAAAGGTAACTTTCATATGCCGTAAATGCAAGCTATTAACGTTTTATTAATTTAACTTAAAATTATATATAGGCTTGTGGAAAAACGGATTATTCATGCCGCCTATTGTTAACGATATTTGCTTTACGGAATTATTAACATGAAATTTTCACACCTACACGTACACACACAATACTCTTTACTGGATGGAGCCGCATCTATCAAAAACCTGTATAAAAAAGCCATTGCCGATGGAATGCCTGCACTGGCCATCAGCGACCATGGTAATATGTTTGGCGCATTTGAATTTGTAAAGGAAGCATACAATCACAAAAATGATGATGGTACTTTAATGGTTAAACCCATTGTTGGTTGTGAATTTTATATTACAACAGACAGGCACCGTAAAACTTTCAGTAAGGATGAAAAAGATCCCCGCCATCACCAGATTTTACTTGCAAAAAATGCCGAAGGATATAAGAACCTGGTAAAACTTACTTCGCTGGGATATATTGAAGGAATGTACTCAAAATATCCACGAATTGATAAAGAACTCATTCACAAATACCACGAAGGCCTGATAGCCACCACCTGTTGCCTGGGCGCTTTGGTACCTCAAACTATTTTAAAAAAAGGTGAGGAAGAAGGCGAGAATGAGTTTAAATGGTGGCTCAATATTTTCCAGGAAGATTATTATGTGGAGCTGCAACGCCACGGAATTCCCGAGCAGGAAAAAGTAAATGAAGTGTTACTGAAGTTTGCCAAAAAGTATAATGTAAAAGTTATTGCCAGTAACGATTCGCATTATGTTGATCAAAAAGATTTTAATGCACATGATATACTGCTTTGCATAAACACAGGCGAAAAACAGAGCACTCCTGCCCTGCGTGAGTTTACCGATGATGATGTGTTTGCCAAAAACAAACGCTTTGCATTTCCCAACGATCAATTTTATTTAAAGACCGGTGCAGAGATGAGCAAGGTTTTTGAGGACATACCTGAAGCAATTGATAACACCAACGAAATAGTTAGCAAGGTTGAGTTACTTGATTTGAAAAGAGAAATCCTCTTGCCACATTTTGTTGTACCATCCAATTTTAAAACACAGGATGAATACCTGGAAAGTTTAACATGGGCCGGTGCAAAAGAACGGTATAAAATTCTTTCACCTGAAACAGAAGAGCGTATAAAATTTGAATTGGGTGTTATTCATAAAATGGGTTTTGCCGGGTATTTTTTAATAGTGAGTGATTTTATAAAGGCCGGACGGGATATGGGTGTGTTCATAGGCCCCGGCCGTGGCTCTGCAGCAGGCAGTGCGGTGGCTTATTGCATTGGCATTACCAATATCGATCCCATAAAATACAATTTACTGTTTGAGCGGTTCTTAAATCCGGAACGTAAATCTATGCCGGATATAGACACTGATTTTGATGATGAAGGAAGACAAAAAGTATTGGATTATGTGGTGCAGAAATACGGTAAGAACCAGGTTGCACAGATCATCACTTATGGCACCATGGCGGCCAAATCAAGTATTGCAGATGTTGCAAGAGTTATGGATCTGCCGCTGGCAGAAAGCAGGGCTATTTCAAAATTAGTTCCCGAAAGGCCAGGCATAAACCTGAAAAGATTATTGCATGCGCCTTTCACTATAAAGGAAGCTAATGCTTCGACAGGCTCAGCAGGAGAAACATCATTGGAAGAAAAAGAACAGTTACAAGCCGACGATGTTGAAAATGAAAGAAAATTAAGAGAAATATATAAAGGAGATGATCTGCAAAGTAAAATTTTACATGAAGCAGAAATTCTAGAAGGATCAGTTCGTAATACCGGTATTCATGCATCGGCCATCATCATTGCACCAAAAGATCTTACAGAATTATTACCCGTTGCAACTTCTAAAGAATCGGAACTTTGGCTTACACAAATTGAAGGAAATTCAATTGAAGAAGCCGGTGTAATCAAAATGGATTTTTTGGGTTTAAAAACCCTCAGTATTTTAAAAACTGCACTTCAGCTTATAAAACAAAACCACGGCGTAGTTATTGATATTGATGCCATTCCTTTGGATGATGAAAAAACCTACAAACTTTACCAGCAGGGCGATACCAACGGCACTTTTCAGTTTGAAAGTCCCGGTATGCAAAAATATTTACGTGAGTTAAAGCCCGATAAATTTGATGACCTGATTGCGATGAATGCTCTGTATCGCCCCGGCCCAATGGGATATATACCTGAATACATTGACCGTAAACATGGAAAGAAACAGGTTGCATACGATTTGGCAGATATGGAAGAGTTTTTGAAAGAAACTTACGGTATTACGGTTTACCAGGAGCAGGTAATGTTACTCTCTCAAAAGCTTGGCGATTTTAGCAAAGGTGATGCTGATGTGTTGCGTAAAGCGATGGGTAAAAAACAAAAATCGGTACTGGATAAAATGAAAGTGCAGTTTGTTGAAGGTGCAACTGCAAAAGGCCACGCAAAAGAAATATTGGAAAAAGTTTGGACCGACTGGGAAGCTTTTGCCCAATACGCTTTCAACAAATCGCACTCTACCTGCTATGCTTTTGTGGCTTATCAAACCGCCTATTTAAAAGCACATTATCCAAGCGAATACATGGCGGCTGTGTTAAACCACGCCGGCAGCATTGATAAGATCACTTTCTTTATGGAAGAATGTAGACGGATGGGTGTAAAAGTGCTTGGCCCCGATATTAATGAATCGCAAAATGGTTTTGCCGTAAATAAAAATGGTGAGATACGTTTTGGTTTCAGCGGTTTAAAAGGCGTTGGCGAAAATGCCATTCATAATATCATTGATGAAAGAATTAAACACGGGCATTACACCACTATTTTTGATCTTGCAAAACGTGTCAATCATCGCAATGCCAGTAAAAAATCTTTAGAGAGTTTGG
>JANOVD010000070.1:0-2562 GCA_031417255.1 Chitinophagaceae bacterium | reverse complement strand
TGCGGTGCTTTGCGCAAAAGAAGTAATTAAAGAACCTTTTGCAGTAATTAATGCGGATGATTATTATGGTGTGGATGCATTTGTTAAAGCTGCTGATTTTTTAAAAGATCAATGCAGCGAAAAAAAATATGCCATCATTGGTTACCAGCTTGAAAAAACACTGAGTGAGCATGGCTCGGTAAGCAGGGGTGTTTGCCAGGTTGATGCAGATCAAAACCTCATCAGTATTAAAGAGAGAACTAAAATTTATAAAGAAAACGATACTATTATTTATGAAGATGAAGCAGGTAAACATACCGTACCATTTGATTCAAGTGTGTCTATGAATTTCTGGTGTTTTCACCCAACTTTATTTGAGGTTACTGAAAAACTGTTTTTGGAATTTGTACAACAAAACACTGCAAATATTAAAGCCGAATTTTTTATTCCCATCATTGCTGAAGATTTTATGAAAAACCATGGAGGGCATATCAGCGTTATTCCAACAGCATCGCAATGGTTTGGTGTTACCTATAAAGAAGATGCGCCTGTAGTAAAAGCCTGCGTAGATAAGCTGGTAGCTGATGGTGTTTACCCGGCATCGCTCTGGCAATAAAATAAATGCGTAAAAAAACTGTCCCGCCTCAGGCGGGACAGCTATTTAATAGTTTTCCGGGGGTTATTAGTTCCCAACTACCATAAATACAAACTCTTCCATCTTTTTAACCTGTTGTTCTCTGTCAAGTCCTCTTAAACCTGTATTGGCTGGTAATTTAATATTTGCTGTATCGCCGTTTTTTTTAACGGCTTACATTAATTTATAAATATTTTTTGATTTGGCTGCAAAAACAACCCCATCCGCAGTTGAATTTTTAGATGTGATGATGCCGATAATTTCTCCCTTCTTATTCAAAACAGGGCCGCCGCTGTTACCCGGGTTAACCGATACTGAAACCTGGTATGCGGTTGAATCTCCTTCATGGCCCGACTTGGCACTCACATATCCTTCGCCATAAACAATTTCATTACGGGGAAAACCAAGTGTAAAAATCTGTTCTCCTAAATTTGAATTGTTTTTATTAATAGAGTAAGGGAGGTTATAAACTGTTTTATAATCGTTATCGTTGATCTTTAAAATAGCCAGGTCTGTATTATTATCAGTATAAATAGATTGGGCAGAAAAAATCTCACCTTTATTATTCTCTACAAATATTGTCTTTAACCGGTTTACCACGTGAGCGTTGGTAACAATATAACCTTTGCCATCAATTAAGAAACCGGTAGCCCTGTAATCAGGGCTGGGATTTTTTTGAATAACAGGTTTGGCTTTTATAGAGTTCTTGATTGTAGCAACATCTTTTTCTGTTTTTTTAACCTTGGCGATTAAATCAGTAATATCACTCTGCTCTACTTTATTATTATAAGTACTGATCAATCCTGTAGTAACAATGGAAACTATCCCGGCTATTGAAGCGGCAACCGCAATATTTCGTTTGTATCTCTTCCAGAGAAATACAATTTTTGCCTTACCCGTTAATTGTTTTTTACTGATAATACCTTCCTCACTTAATTTATTTTCAACTTCGTACAGTGAATGTTTGAAAGTTTTGATATTTGATTGTTTATCCAGCTCATGGTATAAAAAAGTATGCTCTACCACCATTTGGTCAACGGCAGGATTGTTTTTACGAATATCTTCGAAAAAGGCCTTTTCCTTAGGCGTCATTTCGCCTTTCAGGTAACGTTCAACTGCTTCTATAAGTAATAATTCATCCATGTTATTGTCCGTTTTTATATTGTGCAAAAAACAGTTTTTTCAATCTCACCAGGCATTTGTATTTCTGGGTTTTTGCATTATCAGCATTGGTATAACCAAAATCTGTTGCTATTTCCTGCATATTCTTTTTCTGTATATAATAGGCATCCAATAAACTTTTGCAGGGTTCGCCTATTTTGCTCATTGCGTTTTCCATAAGTATGAAATCGGCATTGTGCTTTTCGTGTAATTCCAGGTCTTCCTCTACAGCTATCGTTTCCTCTACATTTTCAACCAAGTTCACATATCGCTGTAATTGTTGTAATCTTTTAAGCCAGAGCCGCCTGCAAACCGAGTATAAATAAGTTTTTAACAGGCAATTCAACTCAAAATTTCCCGAAACCGCCTTTTCGTAAACTACAATCATGGCTTCCTGAAAAATATCCCTTGCCTCATCACTATTGCCATTATTATTTAGTATAAAAGCCTGAATTATAGGATAATTATCCCTGTAAATGGCCTCAATAACTGTTCCATCATTTAAAGCCAAAGCTTCCAATAATTGCCTTTCCTGTTCAAAATTGCTCACCAGCTTAATATTAATACGTTTACTTATGATTTGTAACCCAAAAAAGCGAAAATAAACTTTTTAAAAAAACTTGGGTTACCTTTTCTCATTTGGGGTATAAATATCAAATTATAATTTTAAAATTTAAACAAAACACAAAATGAAAAAAGTAATCCTGGCTTTAGCAATCGTTTCTGTAACTTTTGCTGCTTGTAACAATGGCGACAAAACTGAAACTCCAGTTGTTGATTCTCCAAAA
>JANOVD010000069.1:0-6462 GCA_031417255.1 Chitinophagaceae bacterium | reverse complement strand
GCATTTTTCTACTTCGTGCCTTCGAGCCTTTGTGGCAAGCCTTTTTTCACAGCGAAGCTGAGAAAAAATTTTCTTATTGTCATTTGCAAAGAGCTTAAACTTTTTTTATGAGTGCCTCAGCCTGACAACTTTTAAATGGAGACAGCATTGAAAGTTACTCAAATTCTTTCACTCAACTCAAGCCAGCGCATTTCTTTTTCATCAAGCAATTGTACAATGGTACTAATGCGTTCTGCGGCTTTTTGTAACGCATCGTAATCCATACCGCCTCCGTTCATTTTTTCTTCCAGTTCGGTTTTTTCTTTTTGCAGTTCGGGCATTTCTTTTTCTAATTGCTCAAACTCGTGCTTTTCTTTAAAAGAAAATTTTGGTTTTGCAGGATCCTCTTTTTTTTGTTGAATAACGGGTTCTTTTGCCAACTGTTTTTCTTGCCCACTGCCCACTGCTTCTTTCTCTTTCCATTGCCTGTACAAAGTATAGTTACCCGGAAAATCTTTGATTACGCCATCTCCCTCAAAAGCAAAAAGATGATCAACCATGCGGTCCATAAAATACCGGTCGTGGCTCACAATTAAAATGCATCCCGGAAAATCCAACAGAAATTCTTCCAGCGTTCTCAAAGTTTGCAGATCCAGATCATTGGTAGGTTCATCTAAAATTAAAAAATTAGGATTGAGAAAAAGAATGCTCAGCAAATGCAGTCTACGTTTTTCGCCACCGCTTAATTTGCTGAGCGGTGTGTATTGCTGCTCCGATGCGAATCCAAATTTTTCCATAAACTGTGTGGCCGAAATTTTTCCGCCATCGGCCAAAGGAAAAAACTCTGCAAAATCTTTTACATATTCAATGGCACGTTTGTCTTCCTTGTATTGTAATCCTTCCTGGTTAAAATTGCCGAAAACAACGGTATCGCCATGGTTAACCTTACCACTGTCTGGCTTTTCCTGATGCAGGGCAATTTTTAAAAAGGTAGATTTGCCGATGCCGTTTTTGCCCACAATGCCAATGCGTTCGCCTCTTTTAAAAGTATAATCAAAACCTTTAAGAATTACTTTATCGCCATAGCTCTTGTTTATTTTTTTCATCTCCAGCACTTTTCCGCCAAGCCTGGTCATCTTTACCTGTAAACTTACATCCAGTTCTTCCTTTCGCAGGCCAACCCTTTCTTCAATTTCGGCAAAAGCATCCTGCCGTGATTTTGATTTGGTGGTACGTGCCTTGGGTTGTTTGCGCATCCATTCCAGTTCTTTACGAAAAATGTTTTTATCCTTTTGCAGTTCGCTGGCCTGCACTTCCTGCCTCAGGCTTTTTTGTTCTAAAAAATTATCATAGTCGCCTTTATACACATAGATCTTTTCATCGTCCATTTCCAGTATCTCGTTGCACACCGCATCTAAAAAATAACGGTCATGCGTTACACAAAGCAGGGTTACTTTTTGTGCCGATAAATAATCTTCCAGCCACTCAATCATCTGCACATCCAGGTGGTTGGTTGGCTCATCCAGTATCAACAAACATTTTCCTTCGTGCAGTTGGGCTTCTATCAGTGACTGCGCAAGCGCAACCCTTTTGCGTTGTCCGCCACTCAGGTTTTTTACAGGCTCATTCAAATGATGCAGGTTTAGCTTACCCAGTATCTGTTTCAGTTCACTTTCAAAATTCCATGCATTCAGTTCATCAACCCGTGCCATCAGATCGGTAAGCTTATCAATATTCTCAGCTTCCTGCTCCAGGCACATTTCATATTCTTTAACCACTTTTACAACCGGGTTATCCATCCGCAATACATTATCCCAAATGCTTTTCATTTCTTCAAAAACAGTTTCCTGTTGCAGCATGATCACTTTAATGTCTTTATGCACCCAAAGTGTACCACTGTCGGCGGTATCAAGCCCGGCAATAATTTTTAATAAGGTAGATTTGCCGCTGCCATTGCGGGCAACCAGTGCAATTTTATCGCCTTCTTCCACATAAAAGGAAATGTTTTTAAAAAGTGTTCTTATGCCAAACGATTTGGCCAGGTTTTCAATTGAAGCGTAATGCATAGTCGGCAAAGGTAAAGGAGTAAATGTTTGCAGCAGAATTGATTTTAGATTTGAACCACTATTTTTGAGGTAGATATTTCGCCTTCGGCAAAAAAAATATTGCCACAGAAGCACAGAAACACAGAAGGGAAAACTGAAATTGTATTTTTCTGTGATTCCTTGCTTCTGTGGCAAATAAAAATCTTCAAAGGGGATTAAATTTTAAAATAGAATTTTGCCTGCGGCAAAAGGAAGTTGCCACAGAGGCACAGAAACATAGAAGGGTAAAACCGCAATTGTATTTTTCTGTGCTTCCGTGCTTCTGTGGCAAATTAAAATTCCCGAAGGGGATTAAATTTTAAAATAGAATTTTGCCTGCGGCAAAAGGAAGTTGCCACAGAAGCACAGAAACACAGAAGGGAAAACTGAAATTGTATTTTTCTGTGATTCCGTGCTTCTGTGGCAAATAAAAAATCACTGTTCATCAATTTCGGGCTAATGAATTTTTTGAGGTTGATAAAATCAGAATCGTATAAAAGTGGAACAGTACTTTCTGTTTTATTCAATATTATCTCCAAGGGCATCCTGTTTTTATTAACCATCATCATTGCCCGGTATTTTGGCAGCAGTATCAAAACCGATATTTACTTTTTTGTTTATGTAGCCATGATCCTGTTTTCAAGTTTTATCAACAGTATTGATTCAGCAGTGCTTATACCTGAGTCTATGCGGCTGCGGCAAAAAGAAGGCGATGAGAAAGCAGCAGCATTCTTAAATTATTTTTTACTGATTTATTTTATCATTGGCATATTGTTTACAGTTGCCATGTATTTTTTTGGAACAACCGTATTCGGACTTATCTCAAAATTTTCGGAAGCCGATATTGTTACCTATCATAATTACTTTTGGATCGGTTCCTTCTTTTTTATTTTTCACGTGCTTACCAATTATTTTAACAGCATACTTACTTCTTTAAAATATTTCAGTCTGCCTATGATTATCAGCAGCATTAAAAGCTGCATCGTTATTGTTTGTATTTTTTTGCTGAAGGCTGAGTATGATGTGCTGAGTGTTTTTTTGGCCGGTCTTGCAGCATATGCAGTAAACCTTATTATTTTATTTATTATAATGCAGAAAGTTGCCGGCTGGAAATTCATTGTTAAACCGACTACGATAAAAAGATCGGTATGGAGCAATATTTTTTATGCCCAGCTTGGGCAATGTACAACTGTGGCCAGCAGCATGTTTCCGCTGTATTTGCTGAGCGGTTTTGGCAGCGGTATCATCAGCGATATGAATTACGGAAAAAATATTGCTGATATACCCAATACCCTGGTTACAGCACAGGTTTCCAACGTAAGCGGTATTAAATTAAACGAGCAGGTTGCCAGGAAAGATTATACCGGCATGAATAATACTTTTGTAAGAACCTCAAAGCTGCTGGTTTTTATTTTAGTGCCGCTTGGTTTTTACCTGTTTGTTTTTGCCAAACCCGTTGTAGAACTTTTTTACAACAGCAAAAATTTCAGCGAAACTGCTGCCAGCGGCTCGGCGATATTTTTACAGTTACTGGCAGTTACCATTTTCAGCATCGGTGTTAATACCATGGTAACCCGCCTGTTTATTGCCATGCAGGCAATACGACAGGCATTTGTTTACCAGGTAATTTTAAACGTGCTGTTAATTGCAGTTATCTGGATGTGTACACAATATTATGGTGCTTATGGTTATGCTTACGGCACCATTATTATACATGTGGTCAATTATTTTGGCATGTATTTTATCTGCAGTAAACTGGTTGCTGCAGTAGATTATATGGCTGTTTTAAAATACACGGGTCTTATTGTTTTAATAAACGGCATTATCGTAACAGGTTTATATTTTGCCCTGCAATCAGTTAAAGCGCCAGGCGTTTTAGTATTGGTTTCAGGATTTTTAGTGTACCTTATCATCCTGCTGATAATAAATAAAAAGTTCAGATTGAATACAGATTTCAGCCATATCATTAAACATGTTAAACAAAGATTTTTTTAAACGCTGGAGAATTAAAATTTGCCGGTACATTTTCAGGTTCAGGTTTTTACCGGTCATGGCCGGACCGTTAAAAGGTTACCTGTGGTCAACATCCAGCAGTTACGATTATCTTTTAGGCGAATATGAAAGGCCCGCCACGCTGCAAATGTTTGTATCCTGGTTAAAACCCGGCACTGTTTTTTTTGATATTGGTGCAAATGTTGGTTTTCATTCATTAGTTGCAAATGCTGTTATGACTCAAGGAAAAATTTATGCTTTTGAACCCATGCCTGCCGTGAGGGAAATATTTGAAAAGCATTTAAGCCTTAACAAAAAACTTATCATTAAAAACAATATCAAACTGTTACCCATTGCCATTTCAGATACTGAAAAGGAAGTTGAGTTCTCGAACGATATTAACCACAGAGACGGCAACACCTATATTACAGCATCCTATGTTTTTTTGGGAACTGCAAGTAAAATAAAAATTCAATGCCAATCAATTGATGGGTTGATAAAACAAGGTTACGAAAAGCCTGATATTATTAAAATTGATGTGGAAGGAGCCGAATATGATGTTTTGCTTGGTGCAAAAAATACCCTGCTTCAATATCAACCCCATATTTTACTGGCTACACATGATTGTCATTTGCCCGGTGTACAGCAAAAATGTGTGCAATTTTTAGAAGAACTTGGTTACCGGTTAACGCACACTGGCAGGTATTATAAGCACTTTGATGGAATTGATGATTATATTGCCATTCATAAAAGTAAAATTTAGTTTATTAAGTATTGAGCAATGTAAAAAAAATAAAACTCCTGATCATTACGCCCAGCCTGCAATGCGGAGGCTCGGAAAAGTTTGTATCAATGGTATGCAATCATATCAATACCCGGCTTTTTTCGGTTTGCCTGGTTGTGATTAATAATTCCTGTCAGTTTTATAACATTGAAAATGCAGAAATAATAATTGTTGATCTTAAAAAGAACAGGGTGCTTTTTTCTTTACCAGCCATAAAAAAGGCAGTCAGTAATTTTGAACCCGATATCATTTTTTCCACAGCCAATCATCTGAATTTGTACCTGTCCATTTTTAAAAACAGTTTTGCAACAGGTATAAAATTTATTGCCCGTGAAGCCAGTATTGTAAGCATCAACAGCCGGCAGGCCCAAATGCCGGGTTTATATAATTGGTTAATTAAAAAGTATTACAAACGTTTTGACCATATCATTTGCCAGTCGGTTTATATGCAACAGGACCTGGTAAAGCATTATCAAATCAAAGAAGATAAAACAACTGTGATTTATAATGCTGTGCAGGAAGTATCAAACAAAACGATTAAGGCCGAAAATAAACCAGCAGGTTTTTGTTATAAATTTATTACTGTAGCCAGGCTAAGCAAAGAAAAAGGAATTGAGCGGCTGATACATGCAGCGGGGCTTCTTGCATTGCCCTTCCAATATTTTATCATCGGAGAAGGAAATAGACGAAGCGAATTGCAGCAACTCATCAATGAACTGCAGTTGCAGCAACAGGTTTTTTTATTGGGAGAGAAATCAGATCCGTTTGCCGGGATGGAAGATGCCGACCTGTTTTTAATGGGCTCTTATTATGAAGGGTTTCCCAATGCTGTACTGGAAGCAGGGGCAAATGGCATACCGGTTATTGCGTTCGATGTACCGGGAGGTATTGCTGAGATAATAACGCCTCGTGAAAACGGGTTGCTTGTTGCAGATAATGACATCATAGCTTTTGCAGCAACCATAAAAAAAGGCCTGGCTATTAATTTCGACAGCAGTAAAATAATAGAAACTACAAAAAAACGTTTTTCAATAAACAAAATGATACCGGCAATAGAAAATTTATTTTTAAAGCATAGCGAAAATAAATAACAGATATTTGTACCGATGCTAACCTGCCTGCCGGCAGGGAGGCGAAAATTGAAAACGAATGAATGGTATAAAACCCAAACTTCTTATTTTTATCAATACGCTGCAAATCGGGGGGGCAGAACGGGTTGTTTCGCTGTTGCTAAACCATTTAAAGGATGATTTTGAAATTCATCTTGCACTGTACAGCAAGATCCTGGATTATACGATACCTCCCGAAATTAAAATATTGGATCTGGAGCAGCCTCTTTTTCAAAATAAAATTATCCGGTTTTTAAAACTGCCGCAGATTTCTCTTAAGGTTTACCGCTATTGTAAAAAAAACAACATCAATAATTCAGTTGCTTTTTTATACCGCCCCTGTTATATCAATGCCATCATGAAAAGTTTTTGTGGTTACCGCGGACATGTGATCATGTGTGAGGGAACGCACCAAACCACCATGCAGGAAAGTCATTCGGCCATTTACCGGATGTTTTCAAAATTTATGGTGATGTATTCCTATAAACGTGCTAACCTGATACTGGCAAACTCC